>CADBUN010000054.1 GCA_902797825.1 uncultured Ruminococcus sp.
ACCCGAAAGGAGGAGTATCAATGCTCAGAACATATCAGCCTAAGAAGATTCATCGTAAAAAGGAGCACGGCTTCAGAAAGAGAATGGCTACCAGCAACGGCCGTAAAGTTCTTTCCAGAAGAAGAGCAAAGGGCAGAAAGCAGTTATCTTACTAAGTTGAAGCTTAAAGGCCACTGTAGGCAGTGGTCTTTCTTTTCATTTATAGGATGTTATCCATTTCATCCTTTTATGTCCCCAATCGGACAGAAAACGTCTTTTTTTGACGGTAATGGTGGTTGAATGAAGATTACAACGATTAAGAGCAACAGGGATTTTCAGCGTATCTACCGCAGAGGCAGGTCGTTCGTCTCCCCGGCTCTCGTTACCTATGCGCTCAAAACAAAGAATCATAACCTTAGGATAGGTATCACCACCTCCAAAAAGGTCGGTAAGGCAGTCAACCGAAACCGCAGCCGCAGAGTCATCCGTGCGGCGTTTTATCATCTCAACGCGGATAACAGTGCTTCTTACGACATCATCTTTGTAGCCCGCACGCGCACGGCGTTTGTCAAAAGCTATGAGGTTGAAAGATATATGCGCGAGCATTTCAAGAAGCTTGGCATTATTGATTAACATGAAAAGAATCCTATTAAAGCTTATCCGTTTTTATCAGACTGCCATCTCACCACATACGGGACCAAAGTGCAAGTATTATCCCACCTGTTCACAGTATACGTATGAAGCGATCGAACGCTTCGGCTCCTTCAAGGGAGGGATAATGGGGATATGGAGAATCCTCCGATGCAACCCGTGGTCCAAGGGCGGCTACGACCCCGTTCCCGAAAAAAAGCATAAGCTCAAATAGCTTATGCAAAGCTAAGTGAAAGGCTTATTTGTATGTTTGCTATTTTTAATTTTATCGGTAGCATCTTCGGCTACATCCTGTGGGCGGTGTTCTGGGTATTCCAGAATTTCGGCGTCGCCATCATTGTATTTACCCTGATCTTCAGGGCGATCCTCTTCCCCTCTTCCATCAAGCAGCAAAAGAGTATGGCTGCCAACGCCTCGCTGCAGGCGAAGCAGAGGGAAATCAGAGAAAAGTATGCCAATAACAAGGCTAAGCAAAACGAAGAGATTCAGAAGCTGTATGAAAAGGAAGGCGTCTCCCCAATGTCGGGCTGCGCTACCTCGCTGTTCCCCATGATTATCATGCTGGGTATCTACTATGCGGTTGTCAGACCTCTCTCCAACGTGATCCATCTTTCCGCGGACGCCATCAACCAGATTAACATGATCCCCGGCGTCTATATCACCCAGAATAATATTTATTCCGAGATGAACGCGCTGAAGCTCTTCACCAACCCCTCCAACGTTGAATTACTGATCCAGCACGGTCTCCCGACCAAGGAAATCCACGAGATCCATAATCTCGCCGGCGGCTTTAACTTTTTGGGACTCGACCTGCTTTCGATCCCGAAGGAAACCGGCTTTACCTCCTTCATCATCATCATCCCGATCCTCTGTCTGATTACCTCCTTAGGCTCACAGATTTTGACCATGCGGATGCAGGGCAACCCCATGCAGGGACAGCAGGGATGCATGAAATACGGTATGCTGCTTTTACCGCTGATCACGGTATATATCTCTTATATCGTTCCCGGCGCGGTCGGCTTCTACTGGATCTGGTCTACCGTATTCGGCTTTATCCAGACGCTGTTAATCAGTAAATTCTATTCTGCGGCTCATATGACAGCCCGCTCAGAAGCGGAGCACGTCGCCCTTCTGGAGCTGAAGGAAGCGAAGGTTCCTTATGATTACCAGCCGGTATCGGCGCCGCCGCAGAGCAACCCTCATCCAAAAAAGAAAAAATAATTATTTGAAAACAATCATCTAATTTATTAAAAGAAGGTGTCATTTTGATTAAAGAAGCAATCGCCACAGGCGCTACCGTAGAAGAAGCGAAGGAAGCCGCCTGCAAGGAGCTTGGCGTAGAAACATTTGATGATCGGATTGATTTTGAGATCATCGAAATGCAGAGTAAGAAGGTTTTCGGTCTTTTCGGCGGCCGTCCGGCTAAGGTAAAGGTTACCTTGAAACAGGAAGTCTCTCAGATCGCGGAGGATTTCATCAAGAATATTATCCGCAATATGGACCTCAACGATATTACCGTTTCCACCACCGTTGAAGATAACGTGATCACCATCGACATTGAGGGCGATGACGTCGGCTTTATCATCGGCAGACGCGGCGAAACCCTCGACGCGCTGCAATATCTCGCCTGTCTGGCGGTAAACCGCATCGATAACTCCTATAAGAGAGTTGTCATCAATACCGGCGATTACCGCGAGAAGCGCGAAAAGACGCTCGAATCCCTCGGCCGCAGGCTGGCGATCAAGGCGGCTAAGACCGGCCGCAAAAGCTCCTTAGAGCCGATGAACCCGTATGAGCGCCGCATCATCCATACCGCGGTGCAGAAGGTCAACGGCGCTACCTCGTGGAGCGAAGGCGAGAATATGAACCGCCATGTTGTCATCGGTCCCGACGGGAAGAGTAAGGAATACGGCAGAGGCGGCAGAGGCGGCAGACGCTCGGGCTACGGCAGAAGAGGTTCTAAGCCGAAGCAGTCCGCTCCTGCACCCAACCCCGACCGCAAGCCCCTGAACGAAGGCGGCGAGGTCGGTCTTTATGGCAGAATTGATAAATAAGACAGCTGGGGCTGTGAAAAAACGCAGTTATTACGAGGGCTCGAGACACGTGTCGGTCCGTGACAATCCTACAAAGGTCAGATAAAACCTTGGAAGATTGCCATGAGAAAAGACGCGCGTGTCCTCGCGGTGACGATGGCTGTTTTTTCACAGCCTCAGTTTTCATAGACTGAAAACCTGTTCTTCACGGCAATCAAGGTGGCTCTGCCTGCTCCCTTCCCGTCTATTACATAATAGTCACAAGCCGCTCTTTGAATGGTGCGGCAAAAACAGAAACGAGGATATGATATGAAAAAAATATTGCGAACCATCAGCATGCTTCTTTCAATCTCTCTGTTAACCGCGCTCTTTGCGTCAACCGCCGTGTTCGCAAAAGCGCGCTCCGACTATGAAAAGCGTTCGGTGACCACTTATTTTTTCAATTTAGAGGATACCGGCACGACAGAATGTCTGTTCTTTGAGGATGAACCCAATGTCGCGTATATTGATCCTGTGGATTATTTAAGCCGTATCTACACAACGGGCTTTTCTCAGGAGAAAAACGGAGACGGTACCTTTACGGTAACAAAATCTACGGGAGAAACCATGATAGCGGATATCAACGCCGACAGGCTGAGCTTCGACAGCTTTGAGAATTTTGTCTTTGATAACGTCAATCAGGACGGAAGCATTACCGATGCGGAATATGAGATCGAATATCCCGCCGTCATCAAGGGAGAAAAAAAGGGCGCGGAAATTTCTTTGTCCGATTACGGCATTGACATGGTTGAAGCGGACGGAAGGCTGTATATACCGCTTCCGACGCTTTCTGATATTTTCAACAAGAGTTATATTGTCGGCGTTTATTATGACGATGGCTTATATTATGTTCACACGATGGATGATCGCAATTATTTTGTCAGAAGCGCGATGTTTGATACACTGACGCGCGACGCGACGTTGATAGATTATACCTACCGTGAGCTGTGCTTTGTGATGGATCAGCTTTACGGACGGCCGTCAAAATGCGTTCTGGCGCAAAGCATCGCCGAAAAGGGCTTTGACAAAACGCTCGATGAATATAACGACGATACCAGACAGGCAAAGCAATGGCTTTTGTCCGATCAATGGATCGATTTTTACGCCGGGCTGTTTTTATTGCAGCAATATATGAAGGACGGCGGTCATACGGCGCTGCATGTAGAGCCGGATGTGATCCGGGAGCTTTATCCGGAAACCAAGTTCGCCCGAGAGTGGGAAAAAGTCATCAATTTTATGGTTGAATCCGAAACAGCGCAGGAACAGGCTATTCGAAAAGAACTTTTGAACGACCTGACCGACGGGTTCACAGATATGCGGATTATCGGTTTAAGGCAGCGGGAATATGAGAAATATAACACCGCAAAAAGCTGGGAAAACGGAGATAGCTGTAAGACAGAGGGAGACACCGTCGTCTTTGTGTTCGATTCCTTTCTCAACGAATCCGTGGAGCATTTCAAGTGGTCGCTCGATTACGCAAAGGAAAAAGGAGCCGAAAACTTTCTTATCGATATTTCCTGCAACCGGGGCGGCAGCACATCCGTGCTCGCTTATATGATGGCAATGATCACAAATAAAACAAATCACAGCAACATTTTTAACCTATCTACCCTTTGCACCGTAACAGGAAATACTCTCCGGTCCGCAAGCGAGCTTGATCTGAATCTTGACGGCAAATTTGACGAGAGAGATAAGGACGTTGTTTATGATTTTAACTTTGCGATACTGACCTCGCACCTTTCGTTTTCCTGCGGAAATCTCCTGCCGGTTTTGGCACAGCAGAACGGGATTCCGATACTCGGAGAAACGAGCGGAGGCGGCTCTTGCTCGGTCGTTGTAGCATTTCTTCCTCAAACAAGCTATTACAGCTTTTCCAGCTTCCAAAAGCTGGTTCGTGAGGACGGAACGGATACAGATACGGGAGCTGCCGTCGATTATGATTTGACGAAGAAAATATATGATGAAGCGTTACAGCACGAAGATATTGATTACACAGGCCTGTATGATCTCGCGGATGTAAGCGCGAAGATTCAGGCGTTTTACGCGAAGCCCGCTGACGAAACAGAACCGGCTTCTGAGGCGCCGACAGAGAAGCCCGAGCCTACGGCTCAGCCCGCAACGCAGGCGCCGACCTCTCAGGCAACAGCGCCTGCCGCGACTGCCGCGACTGCCGCCACCCCCGATAGCTCATCCAAAACGAACGCTTCCTCTACGTCAGGCGGCGGCGCCGTGCAGACCGGCGCGGCTTTTCCGACGGTGGCGATTCTGTTTTCGGTGCTTGCCTTGACAGGAATAATAGGGGGCGTTTTTGCCGGCAGGAAAAAGAATAAGATTGGACGAAAACGATAAGGAATATGATGATGTATTATGATTCTACGACGATTGCCGCCATCTCGACCGCACAGGCGAGCGCGGGAATCTCTGTCATCCGTATCTCGGGTGAGGAAGCGATTCAGATCGCGGATCGGGTTTTTCGCTCAAAAAACGGAAAAAAGCTATCTGAGAAGCAGGGCTATACCTGTGCGCTCGGAGAAGCCTATACCAAGGACGAAGCGATCGACGAGTGCATCGCGACCGTCTTTCGCGCGCCGCACAGCTATACCGGCGAAGATACGGTGGAGCTGTCCTGTCACGGCGGCGTCTATATTACCGCGCGCGTCCTCAGAGCCGTGTTCGACGCCGGCGCTCAGCCTGCCCGGGCAGGGGAGTTCACCAAACGCGCCTTTCTTAACGGCAAGCTCGATCTGATTGAAGCCGAATCGGTGATGGATCTCATCGCCTCCCGCTCCAAGGCGTCCGCCAGAGCGGCGCTGAACGTGAAGGAGGGTGCGCTTTCGCGCCGCATCAACCGGATCAAAGATCAGCTGATGAATCTGGCGGCGCATCTGAATGCCTGGGCGGATTATCCCGAGGAGGATATCCCTGCCGTCGAGTATCACGAGCTGAGTGATGCTCTTCTGGCGGCAAAGGCTGACCTGCAGCGAATCCTCGACAATTACGATCAGGGGCGCGTCTTGAAGGACGGCGTTGATACCGTGATTGCCGGTAAGCCGAACGTCGGCAAAAGCACCTTGATGAACCTGCTCTCGGGCTATGATAAAAGCATCGTGACCGCCGTCGCCGGTACGACGCGCGATATTGTCGAAGAAAGCGTGAGCCTCGGTGATCTTGTGCTGAATCTCAGCGACACCGCCGGTATCCGTGAAACGGGAGACGAAGTCGAACGCATCGGCGTCGATAAGGCGCGGTCGCGCGTGAACAGCGCTTCCCTGCTCTTATGCGTATTCGACGCGTCCGTTCCCCTGACCGAAGAGGATCACGAGATGATCGCGATGGCGAAGGAGATACCCTCTGTCGCGGTATTAAATAAAAGTGATCTACCGCGACAGCTCGATGATACGAGAATCAGGGAAGCCTTCGGCGAGCTTGTCACGATGTCGGCAAAGTATGACGAAGGCGCTCAGCCGCTGGTACAGGCGATCAAGCGCGTCTGTGCCGTCGGCGATTTGAACGCCTCTGACGCGCTGATCTATCACGAACGGCAGCGCGGTTTAACACAACAAGCTACAGATTGTGTCACAGAAGCAATCGAAACACTACATATGGGATTCACCCTTGACGCAGTCACCGTGATGATCGAAGAAGCGATCGGTTATCTCTGTGAGCTGACCGGTGAACGCGTGACCGATGAGGTGATCGACAAGGTGTTCCATCGCTTCTGTGTCGGCAAATAAGTTTTTTCAATATTTAACGAATGGCATGATCTTAATGATTTAAGATTTATCGCCATTGAGTCAATATTGTTTCACGTGAAACAATGTATCATGATCAGTATCAGAGCGGTCAGCGAATGTGCTGAAAGTTCAACAAAGAGGGTGAGCGGATGTCTACCTATTTTGCAGGAGAATATGAGGTAGCCGTGATCGGCGCCGGTCATGCCGGGATCGAGGCGGCATTAGCCGCGGCACGGCTCGGATGCCAAACAGCCGTATTTACGATCAATATGGACGCGGTCGGCAACTGTCCGTGTAATCCGTCGATCGGCGGTACGGCAAAGGGACATTTGGTGCGCGAGATCGACGCGCTGGGCGGAGAGATGGGCAGGACAGCAGACGCCTGTACCCTACAGAGCCGTATGCTGAATCGCGGCAAGGGGCCTGCGGTTCATTCTCTGCGTGCCCAGATTGACCGCCGCCGTTACGCGGCGGTGATGAAGCACCAATTGGAATTACAGGAGCATCTCGACCTGCGACAGGCAGAGATCACCGAGCTCGAACAGGATCAGGACGGCGCATGGCTCCTGACCACGAGGATGCTCGGCGTCTTTAAGGCGCAGGCGGTCATCATCGCGACGGGTACCTATCTCGGCGGTCGCATCTATGTCGGAGAAGTCAGCTACGAGAGCGGCCCCGACGGCACCTTCCCGGCAGCGTTTCTCGGCGCAAGTCTGAGGAAGCTCGGCGTCAAAACACGCCGCTTCAAGACGGGCACCCCTGCCCGCGTCAAGCGCTCTTCGATTGATTTTACCGATCTCGAGGTACAAAAGGGCGACGAGCCGACCGTGCCGTTTTCTTACGATACGCTGACGCCGATCGAGAATAAGGTGGACTGTCATGTCTCTTGGACGAATGAAAAGACAAAGCAGATCATCCTCGAGAATATCCACCGCAGCCCCCTCTACAGCGGCAAGATCGAGGGCGTCGGGCCGCGATACTGTCCGAGTTTAGAGGATAAGATCGTCCGCTTCGCGGATAAAAAGCGCCACCAGCTCTTTATCGAGCCCTGCGGCGAGGATACCGAAGAAATGTACTTGCAGGGTATGAGCTCTTCCCTGCCCGAAGAGGTACAGCTCGCGTTCTATCATACGATCCCCGGCTTGGAGCACGCCTTAATCATGCGCCCTGCCTATGCGATCGAATATGACTGTGTCGATCCGACCGACCTGCTCGCGACATTAGAATTTAAACGTTTTCCGGGCTTATACGGCGCCGGTCAGTTCAACGGCTCCTCGGGCTATGAAGAAGCCGCCGCCCAAGGGTTGGTCGCGGGCGTGAATGCCGCGTTGAAGATTCAGGGCAAGGAACCGCTGATTTTGGATCGGGCGTCCTCCTATATCGGTACGCTGATCGACGATCTGGTGACGAAGGGTGCCAACGAACCCTATCGGATGATGACCAGCCGCAGCGAGTACCGCCTGATCCTGCGCCAGGATAATGCCGACGAGCGCCTGACGCCGATCGGGTATCGGCTCGGGCTGATCAGCGAGGCGCGCTGGCAGCGCTATCTGCACAAACAGGAGCTGATCCGTCAGGAAAAACAGCGCGTTGCCGCCACGGTGATCTCACCCTCGGCAACCCTGTCCGAAATCCTTGTTTCACGTGAAACATCGGATGTGAAAACCGGGATTCGCCTGATCGACCTCCTCAAACGCCCTGAGCTAAGCTATGAGGCGCTATCTCCCGTTGATACCGGGCGTCCCGATCTCGACGCCGCCGTATTGGAACAGGTCGAGATCGCCATCAAATATGAAGGATATATCAAGAAGCAAATCGCCGCGGTCGAAAATATGCGGAAGCTCGAGCATAAGCTCCTGCCCGAAACGATCAATTATCATGAGATCACCGGCCTGCGGCTGGAAGCGCAGGAGAAGCTCAGTGCGATCCGACCGCTGAATATCGGTCAGGCGAGCCGTATCAGCGGCGTATCGCCCGCGGATATCAACGTGCTGATGATCTATCTTGTCAAGCAGAAGGGCGGTACAAGGAATGAGTGAATTTCGAGAAATTCTAACCGCAACGCTGGAAGAAACGTCATTATCCCTTACTCCACCGGCGCTTGACCGCTTATGCCGCTATCACGCGCTGTTGATCGAGTGGAACGGAAAAATGAACCTGACGGCGCTGACCTCTCCCAAGGACGTAGCCTTAAAGCATTTTGCCGACAGCCTGATGCTGCTGCGTTATTGTGAGGTTGAACAGGGCGCTTCGATCATCGACGTCGGTACCGGCGCCGGATTCCCGGGGTTGGTATTAAAGATCGCGCGCCCCGATCTCAGGCTGAGCCTGCTGGACAGCCTACAAAAACGCTTAGGCTTTCTCGATACTGTGTGTCGGGCGCTCAAGCTCGATGATGTCGCGCTGATCCACAGCCGCGCCGAGGACGGTTCGCGGACCGTCCTGCGAGACAGCTTCGATATCGCGGTCTCGCGCGCTGTAGCTTCTCTGAATACCCTGTGTGAATATGACCTGCCGTATGTTAAGGTCGGCGGCAGGATGATCGCCATGAAGGGAAAAGGAGCGGCACAGGAATTGTCGGACGCGGAAAACGCGATCCAAATCCTCGGCGGCAAGGTAAGGGCGAAGCATGACTTTATCCTGCCGGACGCCGGTGAGCGCAGTATCATCGAGATCGAAAAGCTTACTCCTACGCCGGAGCGCTTTCCGCGCAAGAGCAAGCAGATCAAAAATAAACCATTATAAAAAATGAAGTAAGACAGTCAGCCGGATTGCGAAACCGAATGTGCCCGATCAAGAAGCGTCATCATTCGCTTTCCTCAGTCTGAATGAATCAATAAAACCGGGGTTCGACAAGAGCCTCGGTTTTTTGTCTGCCAACGACAAAAGATCGGAAAAAAATCGCCCCGAATCCGACAGCTTTCTCCGGTTCAATCTGCTAAGATAATAGCTGTAAGGACAAGCCCGACGGAAAACCGCCGGGAACAGCTACGGAGGTGAGGTGAAGTACGGTGCAGCTGCAAAGGGGCAGAGAGAATAAGGTGCTGAATATCGCGACCATTCAGATCCGCCCGAACCGTACCCAACCGCGCCGTAATTTTGACGAGGAGGAGCTCCGCAGCCTTTCGCGTTCCATCGTCGAGAACGGAATCCTACAGCCCCTGGTGGTTCGCCGTATCAACAGCACCGAATTCGAGCTGATCGCCGGAGAACGGCGGCTCAGGGCTGCCGTGATGGCAGGACTCAACAAGGTGCCGTGCGTCGTACATCGGTGCGGCGATAAGGACAGCGCGCTCTTAGCCCTGATCGAAAACCTCCAGCGAACCGACCTGAATATGTTTGAGGAAGCGCGCGGTATCGCCCGTCTGATCCGAAAATACGGTCTGACGCAGGAACAGGCGGCGATCAAGCTCGGCAAAAAGCAAAGCACCGTTGCCAACAAGCTGCGGCTGTTACGCCTCGGCATGGAGGAACAGGAATGGATCCTGACCGCGAATCTCTCAGAGCGGCATGCGCGCGCCCTGCTGCGAATCAGCGACGAAGGACTGCGCCGCGAGCTGCTCAGCCGCATCATCTCGGACGGCTTGAGCGTGCCGGAAACAGAAACACTGGTGACCGACGCGCTGATGCAAAAGCCGGAAGTCCTTCCCGAGAAAAAGCCCGAGCGTAAAATCGCGATCAAGGACGTGCGCATCTTCGTCAATACGATCAACAAGGCGGTCGATACCATGCGCCTGTCGGGGATCAACGCGATCTCCCGGCGAAATGAAACGGACGATTATATCGAATATACCGTCAAAATTCCGAAGGCAGCCGCCCCCAAAGCCTTACTATAATCATTTCGGTATCAGGACGAAAGTCTTTGATATACATTTCTTTCCCGATAGGAATGTGAAGAAGCGGATACCTCGGTTCAATCAAAAATCCGCCAAGCTCCGATTGAATTGATCATTCAGCCGATTCACAAAACCTATCCACTCATACCCATTTCCTTATCTGAACCCCTTGCCGACAGCCGTGCGCGAAAGCGTGCGGTTGTCGGCGTTTATGGAGTAGTGGTTATCGGTCAGCATACAAATCGTCATGGCGAGGCTCTTTAGAGCCGTGGCAATCTCAACCGATGATGATAGTGGTTATTGGTCAGTGGAAATTGTAGGGACGATCACCGATCGTCCGCGTGGCAGAAACGCTTCTGATCTATCTTGTGTTTTCGATCACAGAAGCGTAACCGGTAGTCGGTGGTCAGTGGTCAGTGGCAAGTAGCCAGCCGCCAGTTGTAGGGACGATCACCGATCGTCCGCGTGGCAGAAACAATTCTATCCGCTCTGAATCATAGATTCCTCATTGTTTCACGTGAAACAAAAAAACGAATAAAAATAGCAAAAACTCTTTCCATATGAGGCGTTTTATGATACAATAGGAAGGTATGAGAAAAGCGGTTGATACAAAGAATCCTCCAAACGTCTCAAAACGCGTATAACCGCAAGACAAAAAGGAAGGTGACTATGACGAAGATCATCACGGTAGCCAACCAGAAGGGCGGCGTAGGCAAGACCACCTCCGCCGTGAATATCGCCGCGGGACTGGGCTACTATGGCAAGCGGTCGCTGCTCGTGGATATTGATCCGCAGGGCAACGCCACCAGCGGCGTGGGCTTTGATAAACGCAGCATTGCGAAGAGTACCTATGAGATTCTGCTCAACGAAGCAAGGGCAGAGGAAGTGATCTTACATACAAAGTACAATAACCTGGACTTAATGCCCGCCGGTATCGACCTTGCCGCGGCGGAATTTGAGATCATGGACGCGCCGGATCGTCTGCAAAGGCTCAAAAAAGCCCTTTTGCCGATCAAGGCAAATTATGACTATATCATCATCGACTGTCCGCCGTCGCTGGGCGTCATCACCACCAACGCCCTGACCGCCTGCGACAGCGTGCTCGTGCCGATCCAGTGTGAGTATTATGCGCTGGAGGGCTTGTCTCAGCTGATGAATTCGGTTCGCTATGTCAAGCGAAAGCTCAACGAGCATATCTACATTGAGGGCGTGCTGCTGACGATGTACGACGGGCGGCTGAACCTGACGCAACAGGTGGTCAGCGAGGTCAAGCAGTTCTTCCCCAAGAAGGTATTCGGCACCGTGATTCCGCGCGGCGTAAGGCTCAGCGAGGCGCCGTCGTTCGGGATGCCGATCATGTACTATGATAAGAGCTGTAAGGGCAGCGAGGCATACCTGAATTTATCTCAGGAATTAATCAGCAAGGAGAGAAAGCATGGCTAAGAAAATAGGCGGTCTCGGTAAAGGTCTTTCGGCGATTTTCAGCGAAAACGATACCGAGGACAATAACGAAGTCGTCAGCTTAAAAATATCACAGATCGAGCCGAACCGGAACCAGCCGCGGCGCACCTTTGACGAAGAAGCGCTGCAGGAGCTTTCCCGGAGTATCGCCGAGCACGGCGTGCTGCAGCCGATTTTGGTACGTCCGCAGATTTACGGCGGTTATCAGATCGTCGCCGGCGAGAGGCGCTACCGCGCTTCACGCCTTGCCGGACTGACCGAGATCCCGGCGATCATCCGCGAGCTCTCCGACAGCGAGACGATGCAGATCGCGCTGATCGAGAACCTGCAACGAAGCGATCTCTCAGTGCTCGAAGAAGCGGCAGGCTATCAAACCCTGATGGACGAATATAGCTTCTCTCAGGAGGAGGTCGCCCGCACGGTCGGAAAATCCCGCTCAGCCGTCGCCAACACCCTGCGCCTGCTCGGTTTGCCCGAGGAGATCAGGGAGCTGCTCGACCGGGGCGAGCTCAGCGCCGGTCACGCGCGCGCCCTGCTGGCGGTCGGCGACAGCGCCGCTGCCGAAGAAGTGGCGAAGAGAGTCGTCAACGAAGGGCTGTCTGTCCGCGAGACCGAGGCGTTGGTCAAAAAGCTCGGTAAGGAAGCCGCGCCCAAGAAAAAGAGCACAAAAAAAGAAAAGCCGGCGCTCTATACCGAGGTCGAGCTGAGCCTGAGCGAGCATCTGGGTACCAAGGTCACGGTCGTTGACGACGTCAAGGACGCGTGCGGCTATCTGAAAATCGAATTCTATCAGCCCGGCGAGCTATTCGCGCTGGCAAATAAAATCGAGAAGCTTTGGAACACCCCGGAGGATGATCCGCAGTCAAACGAAAACGAAACACATTTGGAAGGATGATACGATATGATCGACATTAAATTTTTAAGAGAAAACCCCGACATCGTTAAACAGAACATCAAGAATAAATTTCAGGATAAAAAGCTCCCCCTGGTCGATGAGGTGATCGAGCTGGACAAGCAGGCACGCGCGGCGAAGGGCGAAGCCGACGCGCTGCGCGCCAACCGCAATAAGATTTCCAAGGAAATCGGCGGCTGTTACGCACGGGGAGAGCGCGAAAAGGCAGAAGAGCTGAAGGCGAAGGTAGCCGCCGACGGCGAGAAGCTCGCCGCCCTCGAGAAGCAGGAAGCCGAGCTGAACGAAAAGGTCACCGAGATCATGATGGTTATCCCGAACATCATTGATCCGAGCGTCCCGATTGGAAAGGACGATACCGAGAACGTCGAGATCGAGCGCTTCGGCGAGCCGGTTGTTCCGGATTTTGAGATTCCCTATCATACCGAGATCATGGAAAAGCTCAGCGGCATCGACCTTGACGCGGCGCGTAAGGTCGCCGGCAACGGCTTCTATTACCTGATCGGCGATATCGCCCGGTTACATTCGGCGGTTATCTCCTATGCGCGTGATTTCATGATCGACAAGGGCTTTACCTACTGTATCCCGCCCTATATGATCCGCTCTAACGTGGTTTCGGGCGTGATGTCCTTTGCCGAGATGGACGCGATGATGTACAAGATCGAGGGCGAGGACCTGTTCCTCATCGGTACCTCCGAGCACAGCATGATCGGCAAGTTCATCGACACCATCCTCAAGGAGGAGGAGCTGCCCTACACGCTGACCTCCTATTCGCCCTGCTTCAGAAAGGAAAAGGGCGCGCACGGCATCGAAGAGCGCGGCGTGTACCGCATCCACCAGTTCGAGAAGCAGGAGATGATCGTCGTCTGCAAGCCCGATGAAAGCAAGATGTGGTTCGATAAGCTGTGGCAGAATACGGTCGAATTTTTCCGCACGCTCGATATCCCGGTTCGTACCCTCGAGTGCTGCTCCGGCGACCTCGCCGATTTGAAGGTCAAGAGCATCGACGTCGAGGCGTGGAGCCCCAGACAGAAGAAATACTTTGAGGTCGGCTCCTGCTCGAACCTCAGCGACGCGCAGGCGCGCAGATTGAAGATTCGCGTGACCGGCAAGGACGGCAAGTATTTTGCCCATACCCTGAACAATACCTGCGTCGCCCCGCCGCGTATGCTGATCGCGTTCCTCGAGAACAACCTCAACGCCGACGGCAGCGTGAATATCCCCGAGGCGCTCAGACCGTATATGGGCGGCAAGACCGTGATCGGGGGATAATACGAGAAGATAAACTCGGCTTTCATAAATGCCGATGAAATCGACAGAATCATAGTGGAGAAAAAAACAGCATCCCGCTGAAATGTCAGCAGGATGCTGTTATGTTTGTATTACAGTTTATGCTTTTCAAAGAGCGCCTCGCTGTTTTGCATGAGTCTGAGCCATTCGTTAGGGGAGAGCTTCTTTTCCACGACCTTCTTCGCTTCTTCCATATTCGGCGGACGGTGGTCGGTGTTATGACAGTCTGTCCCTAAGAAATGCAACATCCGGTTGTCGATCATATGCATCGCCAGCTTGCGCGAGCGGCGCGCGGTAAATGCCTCGGCGTTACACTGGAAGTAGAAGGGCTGTTCAAACAGCCTTTCATAAATGCCGCGCTTTTGGATCGCCTGATAGCGCTCTACGTGCGCGAGGATGATGTGAAGCTGAAAGTTATACTGCAGGGTGATCAGCTCATCAAAGATGCGGTCGGACCAGGTGATGAACGGCATCTCGATCAGAATCAGGTCGGTCCCTTGGATCGCCAGCTTCGGGATGCTTTCGCTGTGCGACATACCGGGAAAGTACAGCACCTCGGCGCCGAGAAGGATCTCGGGCTCCTCGTCGGTCAGCAGGGGCGTGATTTTTTCGACCGCATGGGCGCGTCGTTTGAGAAAATGCTCGGGAGATTCGTTATCGCCGTAAAAATGCGAGGTCGAAACGATCGTGGTGACACCCTGCTTGCGCGAGGTGCGCAGCATCTCCATGGACATTTCGGTAGATTTACTGCCGTCGTCCATCTTCGGCAGAAAGTGGCTGTGTATATCAAGCATCGCGTTCTCCTTTATGCTGTTGATTACAGAAGTTGCTCCTATTATAACAGAAACCTCAAGAAGATTCAACTTGCATTTTGCACACAGTTGTGCTATGATAACCGCAAAGCTTTTTGTGTTTCTGTCTCAAACACAGGGGGCTTTTCGTCATATCATCAATCATCGACAACAACGGTCAACCTGACGAGAGGAGGAAGAGGATGAAGAAACACGTTTTCTATACAGAGCTTGCCTATGTGTTCGGCATCCTCTCGCTGGTGTTCGGCGTGACCTTTATGGAACGCGCCGACTTCGGGCTGAGCATGGTGGTCGCGCCGGCATATGTCCTGCACCGCTATCTCTCTACCCTGCCGGGCATGGGATGGTTCAGCTTCGGCGTGGCGGAATACACCCTCCAGCTGATCCTGGTGCTGGTGTTGATGATGGTGGTGCGCCGATTCCGCATTTCCTACTTCTTCTCCTTTGTCACGGCGGTGATCTACGGCTATTTGCTCGATCTTTCGATGTGGCTGATGCCGGCGGTCGGATCGGATCAGGTTGCCCTGCGTATCTTCCTCTTTATCCTCGGCGAGCTGTTTTGTACGCTGGGCGTATCGCTGGTATTCCATACCTATATTCCGCCCGAGGCGTATGAGCTGTTTGTCTCGGAGACGGCGAAGAAATTCAACCAGCCTACCGGCAGGGTAAAATGGGTATACGATATTGTCAGCTGTCTGACGGCGATCGGGCTTTCGTTTTTATTCTTCGGCTTCGGTGTTTTTGTGGGCGTGAAGTGGGGAACGGTGCTGTGCGCCGTGATCAACGGCGTGCTGATTTCCGCGCTGATCAAGTGGGAGGATAAGCTTTTTGCGTTTCAAGACGCTTTCAAGTGGCGTCGGTTTTTCGAAAAATAAGAGGAAAAAATCGAAAACTATTGACAAATTAGCTTGTTTATAATATAATAAATTTTGCTTTTAGGTCGGGATTACCGGACCCCGACAGAAGCATAGATGGCGGAATAGCTCAGCTGGCTAGAGCATTCGGTTCATACCCGAAGTGTCGTAGGTTCAAGTCCTATTTCCGCTACCA
>CADBUN010000055.1 GCA_902797825.1 uncultured Ruminococcus sp.
ACTGTCGTATGTCAAGGAGCTCAACAAAGCTATGCGGAATTTATCGCAATAGATGATAAAGGTTTTTATTAAGGATTAGTATTATGAGCAGAGGATCAGTCGAAGGTATGGCTCAAGTCCAGCAGGATGGCGTTCAGATAGTCAATGGCGGAGCGAATCTCTTCCTTCGTCTCGGCGTCGCGACTGGAGACAGAGACCGTCTGAGCGACCGTATGCTCCATTTCCTGCAGCTCGTTGTCAAAGAACGCCAGTATTTGCTCCTTAGCCTGATCGGAGATATTCCGATACTCCTTTGACAGGGCAGGGACAACGCTGAGATGAAGCTGAGAAAGCTGCTGCTTGATGGAAGCGATATAATCGGGCGACTTTTTCTCGATTTCTTTTTCTCTCATGGTGCCGCCGACATAATTGGTGATGAACGAGAGGAATCCGGTACCCAGCTGGTTCTCTACCGCGCTTCCGATAAAGGCGACCTGATCGCCCGCGGTGTAGGTATTGTTGTTCACCTCGAAGATAAACTTGGGGGATATCGTGGCGGAGTTGAAGGAGAATTGCTTCGTCAGCTCAGGCGAAACATCCGACAGATCGTGATAGATTTCGGACAGATAATGCTCCGCGCATTTTTCAAACGCCTTTTGCAGCGTTTCTACACAGAACAGGGTATAGAAGCGCTTGATATCATCCGTCGTGACCTTCGTGAGCAGCGTATCTGTGTCGGCCTCCAACAGGTTCAGAAGCTCTTCGATCCATTTGACGGAGTCGGCGCGGTACACATCGCACCTTTTGTCGATCAGGTCGAGTATCTTCTGCTGTTCCGAGACCATCTCTTCCTTACGCTTTTCACTGTTTTTGAGCTGTTCTCTTGCTTGCTCGGCGTCGGTAGTCAACCCCTGCTCGATCGCGTCTGTTTCTTTTTTGATATCCTCCAGCATGGCTAAGGTCAGGCGCTGTACCCTGTCCGGGATCACAAAATCTCTTTTATCCTCCAGCAGGAGGGAGAGCTTGTCCCGCAGCTCGCGGAAGGCGGCTTCCAGCAGCGGCGCCAAATCCGGGTTCGGGCGCGGCTTTTCGATCTGTCGGCTGCGCTCATCCAACGCGCTGACAAGGACCGGCTCCGCCTGAGGCAGGATATCGGAGATACGCCGACAGACGACCTCTTTGGAGCGTTGATAGTCCTCCTCGCTGTCGATCATATCAGAATAATTGCCGACGAGGATGAAGTCGGTATATTTTTGAGGAAGGATACAGGTCTTGATGAAGAACTGCTCCTGTGTTGAGATCGGATAGGCGACGGAGAAAACATAGATGACCGCGTCCGCCATACGCAGCGCCTGCGCGACGTCATCGGTAAAATCCGCCAGGCTGTCGCCGAGACCGGGCGTATCAATGATGGTCGCCTTCTTTAAAAAATCGTTCGGGCGTTTGAGGACAAGCTGTCTGGCGCCGTCGGAGCTCTTGAGGATTTCGCGCAGCTTCTCGGATTTGAGCTCTTCATCCCGGAGCAAAATCCGCTTGCCGCCGGAAAGGACGATTTCGTTGGAATGCGGACCGTAGCACACCTTGTTGATGGTGATCGTTTCGGTGGTGATATCCGTCGTCACGACCTCTTCGCCTAAGAGGGCGTTGATCAGGCTGGATTTACCGCGCTTGAACTCGCCGCATACCACGATGGTGATCGGCTCGTTCTTCTGTTGACGGATCACGCGATCCCAGTGGTTCAGCTTTTCGATGACGCGTTCTCCGAGAAGCCCCTTGTACTTGCTGTCATAGCGAATCGGATTCAGCTTATCGAGTCCGGCTTCCAGCATACGCACAACCTCGGCGCCGTCATATGAGATTCTGTCTCCCATCATGATGATCTGCCCTCCTTACTCTTCATGACTCCTATGATTTTTTTGCACGCTTCATCGGTCATCGCCCTTGACTGAAGCCTGATGCCGGGTGTTTTCAAATCGGGACGCCAGGCATACAGCGTTTCGCACTTGGCGAACTCCATCTCCGCAAAGACGCGTCTGACGCTGATCGGGTGGTCGAGCATGAGCTCCTGATAACGGTAAGGACTGTTGTTGACGACGTCGAGCTGTTTCTTCAGTTCGCCGATATCCAGATTGATATCGACGTTGTTACTCAGGTTGGCGCCGCCGTAGATGAGCTTTTTTTGGGCGCTGTACGCGTCCTCTAAGGAATCACTGCAGATCATCGCCGCGCGGTCTGCCGTTGTTTCTGCGGCGCGGCTCCACATATTCAGGAGCACTTGCGTCCCGGTCGAGAGTAATCCGGCTATCTGACTGAGGATCGGGACGCTGATCAGTCCTCTGATGCCGACATTCGCGATGATTTCAGCCGCCTGCTGGTAAATCGCGTGGTTGTTATGCGTGTGTCCGCATTCGTGTCCGATGATGGTTTTTAGCTCTCCCGGCGTCATTCTCTGTACCATCAGTCCGGTTAACATGATGAGCGGCTCCTGATCGTCTACACAAATGGAGCAGGCGTTGAATTCGCCGCCTCCCGGAAACGAAGGGACGACCAGGATCGTCGGTACGCCGATCCCCAGGATACGGGCGCAGTCACAGCCCATTTGGTAAATCTCGCTGAATTGGGTAGGAGAGGCTTTCACGCCGTTCATATTGAAGGTCTGATATTGCTGCTGAATCCCGGGGATCAACAGCCTTCTCAGGTTTTTGTAGAGTCCCGGAATCGAATCCAGCTTTTTGCGGTATTCATAGTCCATGCTGTATGCATAATCGGGAAGACCGTTGCCGCCCATATGCGCGGAGAGTTGTTCTTTCTTCCTTTTGACATAATCGTCAAAATGATAGTTGATGCCTTCTAAAGGGGAATGCGCCAATGCTGTTTTTTGTTCCATAATATCCTCTCTGTCTGATTTATCGGGTTAGTTTTCATTCAGCGCAGATGACAGCCGATCGCGGACAGGCTGTACTTCACCCATCACTTCGTTGATGATTCTGACATAATCGTTCATGGTATCCTGTACATTCTTCTTGTTGGATTCGTTCATCTTGATATCGGCTTCGATCTGAGAAAGGCTGCCCTCCAGGGTGACAAGGGTGTTCTCCCACTCCTGGTCAATATTCTCGGCGACGGACTGGTAGGAGGTTTCACAGAATTCCTTAAGCCATTTTTCCAGATACTGTTGAGACCGTAAATCGTCGATACATTTCTCAGCCGAGTTGAAGAGCGTCGTGCGGATATCCTCCGCCGAAGCCGTCTTTTGCTCTTTCTTCTTCCTGCCGAAGATCAGGTTGGTCACCATCTTACCGCCGAAGGTGGAGGCGATACCGGTGATCAGGATCAGGGGCAGACCGACCGGCAGGAAAGCGCCGGCAACGGTCGCCGCCAGCATTCCGATGCCGTAGCCCGAAACGCCGCCGACCAGCGCGCCCTTGAGCCCGTGATCTCTCCAGCCGGAAATCAAGCCGCCGACGCCGGGCAGCGCGTCGCCCAGAATCGCGACGGCGCCGTACATGATCCCCGTTTCGATCAAAGCGTCGCGGGCAGAGCCCAGCGGACTGCTGATGCCTTTGGAGGAGGACGCCGTGTTCAGCTCCAGATGGATGCCCTGTACGATGCTGTTAAATTCGTTGCCGAAGCTTTTCAGCCGTTCGACGTCCTTGCCGAGCTGGGTGTCTACCTCGTTCATCAGCCGTTCAGTCGCGATCGAGAAGGAATCTTCGATTTGTTTTTGGATATCGCCGTTGACCTTTTCCGAAAAGGCGTCCAGCGCCGCCTGGTTCGCGCAGCTTTCCTCCGTGATCGGGATGCTGCCGACATAGTCGAACACGGCGTTCTTGACGTCCTCATAGGCGCTGTCTACCCGGGGCAGCAGGTCGATATACAGGGTTTTGCCCTTTGCCTTGAGGGCTTTGATCTCTTCTTTCTTTTTCTTGCGCGTTTCTTTGATTTTGCTGATGGATTCCTTCTGTACCATTTTGAATTCCTCTGCGTCCATGTTGAGCGCGTTGAGGCGGTTCTCGATGGTTTCCAGCGAGGTGCGTCCGGTAGACATGATCTGGTTGACCGGGTGGATCAGCTCCAGCAGTCCGCGCTCCTCCGTCAGCAGCTTGGAGAGCAGGTCTTCAAAGGCGGGGAAGCCGCTTTGCTCGAGGAGCTTTTGGTCGTCCTTGAGCTTTCCCTTCAGCGCCTGCTTGGCGGAAACGCCGATGATCCTGATTCCTGCCAGCTTGTCCATCGCGCCCCTGTATTCTTCCGAATCCTCGCCGTAGACCGCTTTCATCTTTTCGAGCACGCTTGTTTTAATTTTGGATTTGATATGATTGATAATCCTGTCGCGCTCATCCTCGTCAACCGTATCTATCTTATTGACGACAAAGATAATGCGCCCCAGGTCGCTGGTCATGATCTTGTTGCGGACGAATTCCGCTTCGCTGATGCCGAACGGAGAACCGGGTACCGTGACCATGATGATGGCGTCCAGCGTGGGGATAACGCTTTCGGAGATCGCGTTCATTCTTTCGTCATCGTTGAGTCCCGGGGTGTCGATGATCTGAACGCCGTTCTGGCAGAACCGGCAGGGATAATAGACGGTTGCGTCCTCGACGTTTTCGGCCTGTCGCTCCGATTCCTCGGTGATTTTGGTGATGTAATCACTCAGCTCCTCGACGGGAATATCCTTTGTGGTGCCGTCCTTGAAGCGCACCCGGGCGTGCTTGGAAGCGTCCCATTTGATGTAATTGAGGGTTGCCGAGCATGGCATAATATCAGCCGGGACAATCTCGCTGCCGAGCATCGCGTTGATCACGGTGCTTTTGCCGCGCTTGAATTCTCCCATGATACCGACCGAGAAAATATGGTTTTCCAACCGTTCTCCGATGCTGTTGAGGTCGTCCGCCTGGGCATCCATGGATAAGTGGCGGCATACGCCGTCAAGCCGGTTGATGCCCGTTGTCACAGCGGTAACCATGCTCTGATAGTTTTTGTAGTTACTTTCCATTGGCTCTTTCCTTTCTTGAAATGATGGGTGGTTTATCGGATTTGGGATCGGATGACTTCATCGATCCTTTGCAGCGCGGATTTGCGGATGATATCGTAGGCGTATTCGTGTACGGTACCGTCCTTGAGCGTGACGTTATAACCCAGCTGGGGCTGTAATCCCATCCGTGTCATTTTGAATTCGGTCGCACGGATATCGGAGAAGCTGTACGAGTGATTCAGCGATTTTGTGGATAAGGAGAACGAGACGGCAAACGATACGCCGGAGGGCGAGATCGACAACTTGCCGACCGTTGTGGTACCGAACGCACTTTTGTTGGTTTTATAATAGACGGTCACACTGTCCGGTGTGATCCCGGGGGAAGGGGGAGAGGGCTTTGCCTCCCGGCGAACAGGGGTTTCCTGAGCGGCGCCGGCGGTGAGCCCGGTACCGCATTGGATGCAAAAGGCAGCCTGAGGGGGATTGCCGGTGCCGCAAGAGGGGCAGAATAGCTTTCTCTCGGTTTTTGCTCCGCAATAGGAACAGAATTTCGCGTGATCGGGGATTTCTCTGTTACAAGTTGAACACTTCATAGTTTCCTCCTGGGTGAGTTGTCGGCGAGTGACCGACGATGATTGTGTAATGGATTCATCCTTTTACGGATTGATATGCTGGCGGATGATTTGCAGGGCGGATTGGATTTGAGAGCTGTTTTTCAGGAAGCAGAGCGCTTGTCCGTCCTTCGTTGTGATCGTCAGGTACGGGGTGCTTCGTCTCCTGCCTTCCTCCGCCGCGGCGATCTCGTCATACCGCAGGCTGAGGCTGTTCGAAAGAGTGGCTACGCTGAACGCGGAGCGCACCTTGTCATAATCGTTGTTGGGGATGAATTGCAGCTTCTCGTTATCGAAGGTGAGCGTCCCGACGGCTTGGGGGACGAGGGAGGGGGACAGTCCGACGGAATAGGCGACGCGATTCATGCTTAAGGAACAGGGGGCGCCCTGAGTAGCGCTTCGGTCAAGCTGCATCAGCGTGCCGCAGTTACCGCAAAACACATAGGAGCCGTCATATTGATTCAGACATTTCGGGCAAGATTTCCTTTGGAGGATTATTTTCCTGCCGCATTGATGACAGAACTGCGTCCCTTCGGGGAGCTGTGTGCCGCAGTTAATACAAAACATTTTCGTTCACCGCTTCGGTTGTACTTTCTTCGGTTATATTTTCCTCGGTTATATTTTCCTCGGATGTATTTTCTTCGGATGTATTTTCTTCGGATGTGCTAGCTATCTTCTTCAACAATTCCATATCCTGCTGCCGGTGATACGCCATCATGCGCAGCTTTAATTCGAGCGTTGCAATCCTGTCGGACAGGCTCTTTGATCTGTTGTCGTGTTGGATCAGCTTCCGCTGCTGCTGAAGGAGAAAGGCTTTCCACGACCGGAAAAACGCCTCAAAGGCGCCGGAGAACCGGGCGAGCGATTCGTTCAGCGAGGCTTCGGCGATCTCAATGAGATTAACGCCCCTGAGCGGCTTCACTGTCAGGGCGGCTCTGTCTAAGCAAAGGGCAGGGCAGGTGAGGCGCTGCATCCGCTCGGCACAGGCAGCCTGCATCTCGCTGAGCAGGCGATCCTCCGGCTGATCCTCAAAGCGGGGATACAGCCTGTCGATCCCGATGATGATCCTTTGCAGGGCTTCTGTCACGGTCTCGTGGACGAGCGCGTTCACATCCCCGATCAGCTCGTCTGCCTGATCATACGCTTTGGCTAACGTCCTTTGCAGATTCTCTTCGGTATATGTGTTTTCTCGGATGGTAAACAGCGCTTGGATCAGGAAGCACCTAATCGTTTGATACAGGGTTTGTGAGTAGCGGTCATAGGCCTCCAGCATCCCGATTGACCGGAGCTCCTGTTCAAATGCCGCGAGCATATGAGCCACCTGCTGAGGGGCGTTCGAATAGTAGGCTTCAACGGCGGTCTTTTCCTGTTGTAAGCGGCGTTTTTCCGCGGCGGCTTCATCGCGTTCCGTCTTATACCATGCCGACAGATGATCCCTTATCTCACGGAACACCTCGGTGAAGCGCTCCTTTTCGTCGATGCTTTGCGCTGCCGTTAAATAATCCAGCAGCTCCTGCTTCAAGGTCGGAATACGGCTGAGCCTGAGCTTTTGTTTACTGTCGGCGGTGAAGCCTTCCATCGCGAGCGTCGAGGAGACGCCGTATACGGTGGCGTCGGAGAGGATGCGTCGCGCCTTCTCGGCGAGCGCGTCATCCGTTTCGAATTGCCGCTCGGCTTTTTTGAGGAGGTCGGCGCCGAGTCTCTTTTTGATATAGGCAAGGATTTGATCCTGCTCCTCTACGTCATCGGAAACGGCGTCAATATACGTCACGACAAAGATGATATGGCGGATTCCTTTTTCCCTGATGATCCGGAGAATCAGCTCCTGTTCGGTCATGCTCAAGGGTGAACAGGCTGAAATCACCATCACGGCGGCGTCGATATCGCCGAGGATGCCCAGCGTGATTTTTGACATATTTTCATCATCGTTCATACCGGGCGTATCGAATATTTCGACGTTGTTTTTACATAAAACCGAGGGATAACTGACCTGAATCTCTTTGATCCTTGCGGATACGCGCTCCTTCTCTTTATCGTATTTGGTGGCGAAATCTATCAGCTCGTCAATGCTTTTGTGTTCCCTTGCTCCGTCATGATAGCAGATGGTGATCCGCTTCTCTTCGCCGTAGCGGATATGTGTGATCGCCGCTGTCATCGGCAGGATATCGGTAGGCAGGATGCCGGCGCCGATGAGCGCGTTGATCAGGCTGGATTTGCCGCGTTTGAATTCGCCGATGACGGCGACGCGGTAGGTGCGGCTTTTGATGAAATCCTCCAGCTCGCGGATGGTGATTTGACATTCTTTTGCATATTGATACCGGTTGGTGATGTTCTCCAGAACACAAAGCTGTTCAAATAAGTGATAATCATTCATGGATCGCTTGACCTCTGCTGTGACCGTGCCGAATCAGCCTCTTTCCGTCAAAAGCGTGACGGCTGAAAAACGAAATATAATAAATCGTTTATGTTGAAAATTGATATAAATCATAAAATACTTCACTATTTTTAGTATATTTTACATAATTTTATCGAGAATTACAATGTGAATTTAGAATTATAAATGATTTCGGTATACAAATATCGACGGGTTTATTGTGTATATTGCATAATGAAACCGAATGAGCATTTATACTAATCCTTAATAAAAACCTTTATCATCTATTGCGATAAATTCCGCATAGCTTTGTTGAGCTCCTTGACATACGACAGTA
>CADBUN010000056.1 GCA_902797825.1 uncultured Ruminococcus sp.
ATACTGTCGTATGTCAAGGAGCTCAACAAAGCTATGCGGAATTTATCGCAATAGATGATAAAGGTTTTTATTTAGGATTAGTATTAATTGTCACTTAACAACGATCGCCTGCCAGCCGAGCTGTTCATAGCGCGTCTCGCTGAGATCACGCGCAAAATGAGAAATATCGCCCACGATGGAATCGGAAAAATAATAGTTATCCTTGTCGTAACCGCACAGCACCAAACAGTGCTCATAAATCATCCAGACAAAGGTATCGCCTATTTTATACTTCGCGTTTTCATCCACATAGTTGATCTTCCACATCTCGTGCTCAAAGGGCTCCTTCATATCTGAGGTCGCCCAGATTACCACGGGAATATCGTGGTCGATATACTGCTCACAAAGCTGTTCAAGCGTGAGCTTCTCTTCGATCACATATGCCTTTTGGGAGGATTTGACGTCCTGTAAATAATGATTCATGCATTTTGCCATCAAGGGAGCGTACGCACCCCACCCGGCATAGGCGGTACCGGCAAAGGCAGAATTCATATCCGGGCCGTACTTTTCGCCCGTCACCTCGTCCTCGGTCACCGGACGACAATCGAGATAATTGTCCGCAAAGCGAAAGATGTCGATATCATAGCCGAGGCTTTGCAGCAGGGCGACGCAGGCGTGAGTTTCACAGCCTGCCATCAGGGTATCCTGCAGCTGCGCCTTCACGCTCGGGATTTGGTGCGACTGCGGCTTTGATACAGCTTCTGTCGGCTCAGGCGCTTCATCGGGCGAACGGTCGGGCGGCTGAGACAGCGCGGTGCTGACGGCGCCGACTGTCAGCAAAAGGACAACCGCCGCCGAAAGCAGGATGATTTTGAATGTATTATTGAAACGCATACGAAACACTTCAATCTATCTGTCGTGCAAAACGGCACGGGTTCAGTGATGGCTTATAAAAACAGCGGATGCGCCCCTACGGCGAGGGCTTTCGCCGGGCAAGCCGCTCAGTTAGGTCATACTGTCAGGATATAGAATTCATAGGGATCATAATCTCTGGAGGAAAAATCCTTATCCGTCATATCGGTAACGGTGGTATCCACCTTGTCGCCGTTGACGTGCAGGACGCATTTGGCGGTACCGATGCCTAAGTTAAAGGAAACGTTTTGAATCGCCTCCTTGCCGAGATTCGCGGCATAGATGACCGTTCGCTCCCCGTCGGAGCGGGAAAAAGCAAACAGCTTGCTGTTACTCGGCTCGATAAAGGTGATGCTCCGGTTGGTGGAGGAGAGGGCGCTGTTTGTCGTTTTCAGCGCGGACAAGGCGGTAATCAGCTCTTCATATCGCGGCTTTTCGTCCCACTTCACGGGATCCTTCTCAAAGAACGCGAGCTCGTGGTCATAGCCCTCCTCGTTAGCGGTATAGAGCAGGGGGATCCCGGGCGTCAGATAGCTCAGCGCCAGCAGCGGCTCGTAGGTATCCCCGAAGCGCTCCGCGATACTGCCCTCATAAGAGTTCTTGTCGTGGTTATCCAGATAATTCATCGGGAAGCTGCTGCCGCGATAGTTGGGCGCAACCTCCATCCCCTCCTTGATCGACGAGGTAGCGACGCCGCCCTTGGTCATCAGCGCCTGTCCGTACAGCGCGTCGTTATAGCAGGTGTCAAAGGCGTATTCGGTCAGCCCCTGCGTCGCAGAGGACTCGGCGAGCATCATGATCTCGCTGTTGACGGATTTGAGCTGATAGACCGCCGCGTTCCAGAAATTCGCCGGTACGCCGATCGCGTGGTCACAGCGGAAGCCGTCAATGCCGATCTCCTTAATCCAATATTCCATCGAGCGGATCATCTCGGCGCGCATAGCATAGTTTTCATAATCGAGCTGGGCGGTATCGGTCCAGTCATAGGGCGATTTGATCGAGCCGTCCTCCTTGTGGACATACCAGTCTGTATGCTCCTTGATCCAGGCATTATCCCAGCCGGTATGGTTGGCAACCCAGTCGAGGATGACCTTAAAGCCCATCTCATGCGCCTTGTTGACCAAATGCTGAAAATCCTCGAGGGTACCGAATTCCGGATTCACGCCCTTATAATCGCTGACGGCATAATAGGAGCCGAGGGTTCCCTTGCGCTCTTTCTCGCTGATGGGATGGATCGGCATCAGCCACAGGGTGTTGACGCCCATCGCCTTGAGGCGGTCAAGGTGCTTTTCAAACGCCGCGAACGTCCCTTCCTCGGTATACTGGCGGATATTGACCTCATACAGCACACAGGTATCGAGCCATGAGGCGGTGGATTTTTGCAGCACCGCGTCGTCGCCCTCGATAGAGGTCATCATGCCGTCGATCACGCTCTCCTTGGGAACCTTGTCGGAGAGCTTGTAGGCACTCCCCTTCTCCTGTTCCTTCGGCGGATCGGACGAAGCGCAGGCGACAAACGTTAACAGCAGGCATACGGTCAGTAATAAAGCGCAGATTCGTTTCATGGTGCAACTCCCCTGTTATACTATTCATCAAATGATATCATTATTATACAACATGAAATCAGCTGTGACAAGAAGAATCCTCGTGAAAAAGCACATTTCTTTCAGCGGTTTATGGACATTCCGCCGCCGATCTGTTATCATAGGGAAAACACGAACCCGTTGAAAAGGAAAAAGCCATGAAAACGATACAGGAAAGAACCGAAGAATTAAGGCAGATCGCGGCGCAGGCGAGAGCGTCCCTCGGGACGGAAAGCTGTGATTTCAGCGACAAGGCGCAGGTCAAGGCGTTCGAAAAACAGACGGAAGCCCTGTTCAAGAGCCGGATCAACCTGATCAAGCGCTATGAAAACACCGAGTCCGGGAGCGAAGCGCTCAGCTATGCCGTCATCCGGCGCAGGACGGAAGCCATCCTCGCCTACGCGCAAAAAACAGGCGGAGATTTTCGGCAAAAATATCCGAAGCTGAATGTCGATCAGGCGCTGGCTGCGCTTTACGCGCCCAGTCCCTCATCGTCCTTCGAACGGCTGAACGAGCGCCTGCATATCGAAACGGCGGCGGCGATCTTTCTCTTGGATCAGCTCAGGAGCAGCGGCAGGCTGGACGAAGCGCTCGCCTACCTGCCCGAAAGCCGCGAGGAGCTGGATCGGGTGATGATGCCGTATCTCACCGACGCGGTACACAGCGACGACCTGATCCGCGGGATGCTGTATGTCATCCGCTACCGCAACGAGGGGCGCAGGGGCTTCGACGAACACAGGGCGTTTATGAATGACGCCGACGCGCTGCGCAAAACCGAAGCCGCAGAGCCGACCGTCGGCAGAAGCCGATTTGACGCGATCCTTCGCCTGCTGGATCAGGACACGGTCAGCGAGATCACCGATCGCTTTCTCGCGCAGATTAACGACCTCACCGACCGCTTCCTCGCCGTTCTCTCCCATTTGCAGGATCAAAAAATCGCCCTCACCGAAACGAAGATCAGGATGATTGAGGAAGAGATTCGGCGCGTGACGCAGTCAGCGCAGTCCGATACTACGCTGACCGTATTCAGCTCCTTTGATACGACCGTCACCGGCGATCCGCAGGGGCAGGAAAGCACCGCAGCGGTTGAGGAAGCGCTGCAAAAAATCGAGTTTCAAATACAGTCCTTCTGCATGAGTCTGACGTTGCTCACCCCCGAGCGAGAGGATGAGGTGCGTGCGCTGCTTCCCGAAGCATTGTTCAACCGGCTCACGCCGCCAAAGGCGGGCGATCCTTATGAAACCTGCTTCGGCTTTTTAGCCTTGCTTGACAGCGGCTGTGATGAAATCTGGCTGTATCAGCCGACGTATCTGATTCTCGATCACGCCTGTCGGGAGCTGCCGTGGGCAGGAACCGGCACACAGGAGCAGCCGCCGACCTTCTCCCCCACGCTGTATGAAGCGGCGAAGCGCCGCCCCGAAGCCTATATCACGCCGCCGTCCGACAGCGTTCTCAGGCGTCATATCGTCAGCCAGCCCTTTGTCGATCCGCACCGCGATACCATCAGCTTTGCCCAGCTCGTGTACATCATGAGCGGCATGGTGCCGCCGCGCGGACTGCCCGAGCTTTCATATATGAAGGCGCTGCTGCAGGACAGCAAGCTGTCCGAAAGCGAGATCGACATCCTGTACGAATACCTCTCCCTCGCCTACCTGGTCGCCAAACGAGACGAAAACTATGTGTTCATTGACGAGGAGGAGGCGCCGGAAGCGCCGGAGCCCGGGGATGATCACGCCGAAGAGCTTCGGGCGCTCAAGCGCGAGAACAAGAACCTCAAGGCGCTGATCAGCAAGCTCGAGCGCCGGCTCAGAGAATCCGCGGAAGCGCTGAAGAACGCCGACGAAAGCCTGACGCAGGCGACGTCGGAGCTCGGGGAGCTGCGCTCGATGATCCGCACCCCGGAAAAGGAGCAGGCGGATTATACGACCACGGTAGCCTTCCCCTACACCGTCAAAAAACGCATCGTCGTTTTCGGCGGTCACAGCTCATGGCGCAAGGCGATCCGTCCCCTGCTGCCAAACGTTCGCTTCACCGATCCGTCGGCACAGACAAACACCGCGCTGATCCTGAACGCAGACGTGGTCTGGATCCAGACAAACGCCCTGAGTCACTCGAGCTTCTACAAGATTATCGACCTCGTCCGAAAGCACAATATCGAGCTGCATTACTTCAAATTCGCCGGCGCCGAAAAATGCGCCGAACAGCTCGTGCTGACGGAACAGGACGCCGCCGCGGACGCCAAAGAGACGGCGGAATAACCGCTAAGGGTTCTCCTCTGACGCATGAGCCGCCTCAAAATAACCATTGATTTTAGGAATCCGATATGATATGATGCAGATACAGCATCCCATTTGCTGATTTCATTAACAGGAGGATTATAGATGGAAAACAACAAATCGAACACCGCGACCAGATGGAAGATCATCGCCGGCGTTTTAGCGATCGCGCTGATTGCCGTGTGCTGTACCTGGGGCTTTACCGCCAACAGTAAGCAAAGCACACAGCCTGCCGGTGAAACCGCTGCAAGCGAAACGGTGGCGACAAATCAGGACGCGAAAGCCGACGCCCTTTCCTATTGGACAGAAAGCGCGCCGCTCAAAACCGAATTGACCGCGTATATGAAAGCCGTCACGGAGGAAAGCTCAAAGGACTTTATCCCCGTCAAGGATCGTATCGCCGTATTTGATATGGACGGTACGCTGACCTGTGAGACCGATCCCGGTTACTTTGACCACAAGCTGCTGTATCATCGCGTCATGGAGGATCCCGACTATAAGGACAAGGCAAGCGATGAGGAGAAGGCAACGGCAGCCATCGTGAAGGAATACTTCGACACCGGTAAATATCCGGAAGGCCTCGACGTCAAGCACGGTCAGGCAGTCGCCTCCGCCTTCAAGGGCATGACGATCAGCCAGTTTGACGAATATGTCAAGGCGTACAGAGACACGCCGATGGAGAGCTATACCAACATGACCAACGGTCAGGCGTTCTACCAGCCGATGCTGCAGGTCATCGACTATTTACAGGCAAACGACTTTAAGGTCTACATCGTCAGCGGCACCGACCGCCTGATTACACGCGGACTGTGCGACGGCGTGATCGACATTCCGCTGAGCCAGATGATCGGCTCCGACGAGAGCTTCGTCGCGACAAATCAGGGCGACAAGGACGGCTTGGAATACACCTACTCCCATGACGATCAGCTGATCACCGGCGGCGACTTCATCATCAAAAATCTCAAGATGAATAAGGTCAGCGTAATCGAGCGCGAGATTGGTCAGCAGCCCGTGCTGTGCTTCGGCAACAGCTCCGGCGACGGCGCGATGGCGAATTATACCATCACAAACAACAAGTATAAGACCGGCGCGTATATGCTGTGCTGTGACGATCTCGAGCGTGAGAACGGCAACATCGAAAAAGCGGATAAAATGCGCGCGAGCTGTGAAGAAAACGGCTGGACAGCGGTCTCGATGAAGAACGACTGGACCACTATCTACGCCGAAGGCGTCACCAAAAAATAAAATCATTCAGAACGACACAAGAAAGCGCGCTCCGCGCGCATTTCGCATAGCCATCGCTCGTTGCCGCACAGCGGCAAACTGAGCGGGCATACAAATCTATTTTTGCTTTACAGGAAATGAGTAGTTTCCTGTAAAAAACCAGCCGCCGGGCATCGTGCCCGGCGGCTTCTGTTATCGTAATCAGATATCGTAATGATTATTATTCCTCACCAGGGAATTTGTCAATCACGTCTGCGACGAAGCGCTGTACATAGGTCGCGTCGAGGATGGTGACATCCCCGTCACCGTCAACATCGGCGTTCGGAACAATGAGCATCGTCGGCAGATCAACACCGGCTTCGTAACGCTGGATAAAGGTCGCATCCAGGATGGTAACCTCGCCGTCGGCGTCCGCGTCACCGGGATGAACCGTGCCGACCACTTCGTGCGTCGGAGCCTGAGTAGGAGCCTGGGTGGGCGCCTGCGTAGGCGCAGGCTTCTGTGTCGGAGCTTGTGTGGGAACAGGAGCCGTCGTCGGCTGTACGGGATTCGCCGTGAACGCCTTACCGATACGCGCCATCGGAACGGTGATATGATCCGCATCCTCCTTCTCGGCAGAGGTAGAAGAATCCATGGAGTAGGGCTTCGCCGCGTTATCTGCCATCGAAAGGTCATACGGCAGACAGTCCATGCCGGAGGTACCGAAGGTCGAAACCTTCATGATACCGATACCGTTGGTCTCGATGTCGGCAGCGGTGATATCGAGGTTCTTGAGCGGAATCGAAACCTCATAGAACATATCCATCTTAGCGTTATGACCGGAGGTATAGAAATCGGTCAGCGAGCCGGAAACACAGTCGCCGGCGACGCGCTTGTTGTCCGTGCCTGCCTTCGGGATACCCATCAGCTTGCCGGAGAGCGTCTTGCCGTTGCCCCACTTAATATTAATGCCGGTCTGCGCGCCGCTCGTGACGAGCACGTCGGGCTCGAGCTTGCCGTCGTCGTTGGCGGTATAGATGAACGGACCGTTCGACGCGTTGGTGGAATAGGCGATGACATAGTCGGAGTTCGCGTCGATGGTTGTGCCGGTATCCCAGAGGGTGCCGCCGGCGGTCTCGTTATGGGTGATGTTACCGTTACCGGTAAAGATGTACATAAATACGGGGAGGTTGTAGATCCACAGGTTGCCCTGCGTCATCGGAAAGTCCTCACCGCGGGCGACGACATCCTGGACGTTCGCCATCTCATACATGATATAGAGGTTGGTATCGTCCCAGGCGGCATACATCGCGTAATCGTCGATCGGAATCTCGTGCATCGACCAGTGGGCATAGACGCGGGGATCGTCGTTGGCAACGCCCTGCGCAATCAGCATGGAGCTGTCCCAGTCGGACTTGTTGCCGTCAACGGTGATGGTCTTGCGCTTGCCGTAGCCGTTGTTCGGGTTGGTGGCATAGTTGCCGACAATGGCAGGGCTGGTGCTGCCGTCGGTATCGGCGCCGGCAGAGGTTCTCTTCTTATAGGTGAAGCTCTTGTCGGTGGTGCCGTAGCTGTTGGTCGCGCTGATATCGAGCTTGACCGAAGCGCCCTCGGCGATGTTGGCGCCGAGTGTCACGGTAGCGGAGCCGTTAATCGCAACGTGCGTACCGTTGTCGATCGCATAGTAGGCGGAGGTCGCGTCGGTGACGGTGATTGTTACGTCGATCGAATTCTTGAAGCTGCCGCCTTCCTTGGAGACGCTGATCATCGGCACGGGATCGGTGTAGTAATCGCTCCATGTTTTGGTGGCATAGTCATAGATCTTATTGCCGCCGGGATATGCCAGATCATCGGTCTGACCGTTGCCGTTGAAGATAATCATATTGAACTTATCATCCGGAACGGTGTAGCAATATACGTCGGTTTCACCGCTGACCTTGGTCATCGCGACGCCGGGCCATGCGCGGTTGTTCTCTTCCGTGTTCTTCTTCCACATATAGCAGTTGGGCGTAAAGCTGGCGCGGCAATACACCTTGTCACCTGCTGCGGCAGTCACGTTAACGGCTGCGACGGTAATCATCGAGACGGTTATCACGACCGCGAGGATGATTGCGAGTAATTTCTTTGAGATTTTCAAAACTTTCCCTCCATATCATTCAATCCTAAAGTGAATAGCGACGAGCTTTACTTTATCACTCTAATACTATCCATCATGAATTATAACGGACGAATAGGCAAATGTCAATCATACAAAGCAGATATCTTGACATATTCCGCAGAAAAACACTCTTCGTATATTGATCCGTCATCCGCTTTGCGCCCTTACGATAAAAGGAGGTACGGATCACCTCTCGATTTTATCGGGTTGTCCGATCCGGAGATTCCCCAAAAAGACAGGCACCCTGCTTTTTCACAGGGCGCCTGTCATCTACGTATGGATTATGCTTTCGCGCGCTGGCTGCTGATACGCTTGTAAACCGGCTTCATCGTCAAGCCTTGGATGACCGTGGTAAAGAATACGACGGCGTAGGTACAGCCGAGAATGATAAAGTAGGTTTTCTCGGGCACCATATCCTTGGTACTCATGGCGAGCGCCACCGACAGTCCGCCTCTCAAGCCGCCCCACGTGAACAGCGTGATAAATCCCATTCGGGAGAAATTATCGGGGATTTCACCCATGATCAGCGAAGAGATCGAAAGGCTGGCGACGCGGGCGATCAGGTTGGCGAGGATCGCGGTGCAGGAGAGCAGGAGCACGGACTCCATTCTCAGGATACTGATAAACGACAGACCGAGCATGACATACAGCAACGAATTGAGGAAAACGTCGAGCGTCTCCCAGAACGAATCGAAGATTTCCTTATGCTTTTCCTCCTCAAATTCGCTGAAGCGGGAACGGAGCTCCGAGAACAGGATACCGCAGATAACCGATGCGATCGCGCCCGAAAAATGGAGCACCTCACACAGCGCGTAGGACAGCGATACCGCCAGCAGGCTGATAAAGATTTTCAGATAAGCGTGCTTGCAAAAACGGAACATCAGGAAGCACAGCGCCGTTACCACCACGCCGACGACCAGCGCGCCGAGAATCTCGCGCAGCATCACGCCGAAGAAGCCTTCGTCAGAGGACGACGAAGAAGCGGATACCATGCTCGAGAAGCAGACAAACAGCGCTACGCCGACGCCGTCGTTAAACAGCGATTCGCCCTGAATCAGGAAGGAGGTTTTCTTAGGCAAACCGAATTTGCTCAGAATACCGGTGGCGGCGATAGGATCGGTGGGGGCGATAATACTGCCGAACATCAGGCACACCGGCAGCGTGAGATTGAGCTTGAACAGGATGCCTGCGCCGTAAATCAGCAAGCCGTAGAACGCTGTGCCGAGCAGGGTGCAGACCAGCGACAGCACCGTGACCTGACGCGCCTGCTCCTTAAAGTCCTTCAGGCTCATATGACAGGAACCCGCGAACAGCATAAAGCACAGCACGCCGTGCATCAGGAAATCATGAATATCGAACCCTTGTACCTGCTTCAAAATCGTTCCGATATCACTATCCTGGAACAGCAGCACGCCTGCCAGCACAAGAATACCGAGAATGGTCGAAAACAGCATGAGGGCGATTTCGTAGGTCAGCTTCGTGACCTTTTCGTTGAAAAATCCGAGAATACATATCAGCGCGATCACGCCGACAAACATAAACATTGTATCCATATGGTTGCCTCCCCTTTGATTCAGGCAAAGCATCGTACACCTTGCCGAGAAACAGCCTGACGCTGTTTCTATATTTTGTATATAAATTATAATAAAAAGGAAACAAATTGTCAATATATCATGAAAAGTTTACACATCATAAGGGCTGTCGCCCCGATGGCTCCAAATCGCCGAAAAAAACGAGAATTTAATACGGAATAACCGATTTCGGGCATCCCGTGCAAAAATAATTTCATCGCCAATGGTGTTCCATTATGGAACAGCCCATTGGCAAAATGCACAAAAAACAGTAAAATAATATGGGTTTATGTCTTATTTCTTTTAAAAATAGGATATATGCCAACCCTTTCCCTTCGGATAAGGGAGATACAACGATCTGTTCGTCTGAATCCTTTGGTCAGGAAAAGGGATCCGGCATCAGATAAAATTTTTCCAAGAGGTGTTTTTATGACCGTATTATTCATCATTCTGGGCATCCTGATGATTATGGGTGGCTTCTCCTGTATGTTCACCCCGCTGCTCACTTTTATGCAAACCGGCTATTTTGTCGTCATTCTGGTACTTGCCTACGGTATTGTCGGCATTATCAAATCCATTGTCGATAAACGGTTCGGCATCAACTTTGTCTTCAGTATCCTGAGCGTCATACTGGGTATCGTCATGCTGGCGTTCCCCAAGTCGCTGATCTTTGCCGAAAGCGTCATGCTGATCATTTCCGCGATCTGGTTCGTCATGATGGGTATCGTCACGATCGTCAACGCGGTATCTGTCGTTAAGCCTACCGGTTCCGGACTGTGGATCCTGATGCTGATCCTCGGTATCATCGCGATCCTGATCGGATGCTACTCCTTCTTCCAGCCCATGATCATGGCTGTATCTCTCGGCGTTCTGATCGGTATGTTCTTCGTCGAAACAGGCTTCACCCTGATGTTCGCCGGCATCGTCGCCAGAGATTAATAGAATCAAAAATAAATCCTGACATAAGTATCCGCCGCGTATGCTCCCATACACGGCGGATGTTTTTTAGATTTCGTCAATCTTATGGCAAAACCCTCCGGTTCAAAACGCCGGAGGGTATCTCGGGATTATTTCATCAAATCCTTGCCGGCGTTCCACGCCTTGCCTGCCAGCTCTCCGCTGACATAGTAACCGTGCTTGAACTGGTCAAAGATCAGGGCTTGCAGCTTTTCGACCTCGACCTTATCCTTTTCGTCAAGGATCGCTTCTTCCGCCTTGGTATCGACGATTTTGCCGACGATCGCGTACATATTCTCGGTGTCGATCACCTCGGCAAGCTCGCACTCCATCACATAAGGGAATTCGTCGATGATCGGCGCGTTGACGACCTCGCTCTTGACCGCGTGATAACCGGTTCTCTCGAACTTATCCTCCATCTTGTTGCCGGTGGCGATGCCGAAGAAGTCGGCAACGTCCATATGCGCCTTGTCGGCGATGCTGACGGTGAAGGCTTTGGTTTTCAGCAGGTTCTGTGTGGTCTTGTGATCCTCGTTGATGAACAGCGCGATCTTATCCATCGCGCAGATCATCCCCCACGCGGCGTTCATCACATTTACCTTGCCGTTCTCGTCGTATGCCGCTACCATCAACACAGGCATCGGAAAGACGCCCGGAAAGGAGCCTAAGGATTTTTTCATTTTTATTACCTCTCTTCGCTATTTGATAATGCGTCGGCGATAAGAATATCGCCGGGACGCGGTTTCATGATCTGATGTTGCTCCGAGCAGATTTCGATCAGTATTTGTCAGCAAAAGCCTTGAGCTTCGCTTCATTCGGTCTGCCGTTGAGGAGCGCGCCCTCGACGATCGTCGCGCCCGGAGCGCTTGCCTGTAAGCCCGATACGGCTTTTCCGAAGCCAGAGCCGCCGGAGGTCGCGAACAGGACGATCTTCTTGCCGGAGAAGTCATACGCCTCTAAAAAGCTGTTGATGATCGTCGGCGCAACATACCACCAGATCGGGAAGCCGACGAAGATCGTGTCATAGGCGGCGATATCGGCGCCGGTGTCGGCAAGCGCGGGACGAGAGCTTTTATCGCGCATTTCCAGCGAGCTTCTCGATTGTTTATCCGTCCAGTTGAGGTCGGCTCTTGTATAAGGCGTTTCGGGACGAATCTCATAGAGGTCGGCGCCTGCCGCCTTTGCCAGATTCTCGGCAACGCTTGCGGTAGTGCCGCTTGCCGAAAAATAAGCTACCAATTTCTTGTTATTCATGATACAGACTCCTTTTTATCTCGCTGATAAAGCGAGCGTTTTCAGACAGAGGGCAACAGATACGCCGTTTCGACCTATCATCAGTCGGTAAACTGTATTCTGACACAATGTCAGCATCTATAGTATACACCTCTGCTGACACAATGTCAATATGGTTTTCAATCTTTTTCACGAAAGAAGCTTCTATTCATACTAATCCTTGATAAAAAGATTTAATCAGAATATCCTATTTATGAACCGAAATATTCGTTCATCTTTGCGCTGAGAATATCGAGGTTGTAGAAGTTCGCATAAGGATTTTCGCCCTCTGCTATCAGGTCAACGTCGATCGGGCAGCCGAAGTCTACGCTCTCGCCGGAATCGCTGATGATCTTACTGTTATTGGAGGAGCAGGCGAACTCGATGCCGGCGGCGGAGGTGAGTCGGATCGCGCAGGCGCCGCCGCTGGTCTTTTCGCCGAGAATCATCGAATCGTGCTCGTGCATAAACCACGGATAGGCGTTACCGCAGGAGAAAGCATAGTTACTGGTCAGCACACCGTAATTGTAATCGGTATAGGGGCTGACGTCCTTCTCGTCGAAGACACCGTCAAAGTTCATATCAAACTGACCTTCAGCGATCTTGGTACGTCCCGTTTGTTGGCTGACAAAGCGAACATAACCTTTACCCTTCATCAGCCACTCGATCGACAGCATTGCCGCGGAATCGCCGCCGCCGTTGCAGCTCATGTCGATGATGATGTTCTTGATCTCGGGATTCTGCTTAGCGCGCTCGAGACCGGAGAGTACGGTACCCACGGTATCATACTTCGTGCCTTCCGCATCTTGGAAGATCAGCGGACGTTCGCCGGTTCCGGCGTAGAAATTCTTCCAGCCGGTGTAATCGACGACAAAGGCGTCGAAGTGGATCATAGCGGTATCGCCTTTTTCGATATAGTAATCATCGCCGTAAGCAGCGTCGCGAACCTTGACGCGCTTCTTATTATCACGCTGCTTGTAGAACGAGGTGTAGATGTATTTTTGGGCATAATCCAAATTCGTCATGGACTGGATCACCGGCGTTACCAGCTGTTCGTCCCTCAGCATTGCGGAGGTGATCGTCGTATGACCGCCGTCAAACAACAGACCGTTGATCAGATAGTTCAACCCGGTAAAGAAGGCAACACAATCGGCAGACTGCAGCTTCGCTTTGACATCGGGATATTTTTCTGTCAGTATCTGATCAATCTTCTTCGTCTCAAGATCGTTGTGGAGCCATTCCTGTCCCGGCTCGCCGTACCAGGTATCGAGGTTGAAGCAGAGCTCACGATAGGTGAAATCCGCCAGATCGGCAGGATGATCCGCATAAATCGCCTCAAAGAAAGCGGGATCGGAATCCAAGGCGGCAGTCGGCTGATGTGCCTTGGTATAATCTTTGGTATAGATTCTCTCTCCGGCGCATATCACATAGATCATCTCGGTCGTCGCAAAGATATCGCTGACGGTGGCGATAGGGGCATAAACGCCGGTCTCGTCGCCGCGCAGGTCGATGCCGTATTCTCCGAGATGAAGCGTCAGAGGCGCCGGCTCGGCAGGATCTTTGCTTTCACTGAGCTTGATGAAGGGATGGTTCGTATCCACGCCGCCTGTCTGCGCGGTCCGGATGCCAAAGGCGGACATCGTAAAGTCCTCGAAGTTAGCGGTATGAATCGTATCCTGAGCAACGTCAAAGATCGCGGAGGTGTTTGAGAGATTCGTCAGGGTGTACTCATTGCCGTTGCGGACAGCGGTCATCCCTTCGGTCAGGTCGGTACCGAGCAGGTAGAACCGATTGTAAAAATCCGCAACGTTGATATAGGGCACGTGAGGCTGATCGGCGTAGATGCGAACATCTGCCGTTTCGGTGCTGTCTACGCTTTCACGCAGGATAGGGAACGCTTTGGTCTTGTAGACCTCGGTCAGGGGGCTGCCGATCCCTTCGGGCGCTTTCATCTTCAGTTCCCAACGCTGGATCCAGGTAGCGTCAACGATGTTGACCTCGTCGTCTCCGTCAACATCCGCCGTCAACAGCTGTTGATCGGTGAGCTCAGCCATTCTTACCTCATAACGCTGAATCAACGCAGCGTCAACCACGTTCACTTGTCCGTCTAAATCGGCGTCTCCCAGCAGATAAACCGGCTTCTCTTCGGGCTCGGCGGCAGAGGCGGAAGCCGCGGCAATCGTCATGCCTGAGGTCAGCAGGACGGCTGCGAGAATAATAGATAGTAGTTTTTTCATCAGAGTACTCCTTTATCAAATGTGTTTATTTCGAAAGAACGCTTGCGCATCCGATCTTCCTCAGTGGTTCTCCGGTCAAACAGGAATCCAAAACACGATCACAGATCGGTGATCCGTTTGCCCGAAAAGCTTTAGAAAAGTGATATAAAATATACAATTTTAATATAGCATAAAAAAAACCGGCGAAATTTCTTAATAAGAAATTTCCGCCAAGCCTTTATCATTGATGATCGCCTAATTGTTTTATAGTTGGTCTAACGTTCCCTTTGACGAAACCGCTTCCCCCTATGTCATGATTATCTTATTCTAAAGCGGAAGGGTGCCGTCTGTGACAGACAGCACCCTTCCGTTTTATTCGCTATTCACATTTTTGTAAGCCAAGGCGAAGGACGCCGCCTTGCGAGGACGACAACGTATTATGGCGGATAATAGACCGCAAAGGTTGTCTGCTTTTTACTCCGTATAGACAATCACCTTATCCTCCGCTTCAAGCGAAACGTTTATGTCAGACAAATCGCCGCTGAAGATGATGATTTCACCATCGGCTTTTATCGTGCCGAGAACCAATGCGGGATGGAGTTCGTCTGATGAAACTGACGCTTCAAAGACGGCGCGCACCAAGTCATAAGCCGTACACGGAGGAGGCGTTTCCCTGAAGAAGGTCGAGACCTTTTGAAGCTGCGGCTTCCTGCTTTGACTACCCGGCTGATCCGAGGTATAACGCAGCAAGTCCTTATAAAAGTCATAGATCGACTCCTTCTCCCCTATTTGGGTGATAATATTACCCGTGAAGCGGTTGCTGATGACCGCGTCTGCCATATCGTAGCCCTTGACGATATCATAATGCCTCGGATCTGTAATTTCGACGATCGTCTTTACCCTTCTTTTATCATAGCTGGGGTTTTTGCGAAGCATTTCCTTGATCGCGTCCTGAATATAAACCAAATACATCAGGGCTGTGGAGTCGGCGTTTTCATCCAGCTCCGTATCGTCGGAAAGGATCAGGATGCTTGTTTCCTCTGTCGTGTCAAACAGCAGGCGCTGGATCATCTCAAAGGTTCTATTCATATGGAAAATATCCAATTCAGCGACTTCTTCAACAAAGGAATAGCGCCGGTAATCATCCATCCTCCTGATGCAGTCGGCGTCATCTATCACGGTAACTTTCAGCGGATCGCCGGTCTGACAAGCGATGTAGGCTTCGTAGCAGCTCATGATCTCTTCCACCTTGCTGTTGTGACCGATCATGATCACTCGTTTACATTCGCTTTGCCTCTGGTTCAGCTTCACGCGGTAGTCCGCGCTCTTGCGCTCGTGCTTTTTGTTAAGACCGTCCTGATTATCTGCGACATAGCAGAAGCAGCTTTCGCCGTTATGGGTAAGCAAGGTGAGCGGTATGGCGTTTTGATGTGTTGAGAGGTAATCCCGGATATAGCCGATCTCATCATCCGTCTGCACAGGCGCGGTATAAAACGCCGCCCCCTTGTTGGAGAATAAGTCGTCGTAGACAGGCGTCATTTCCGGTGTAATGGATAATTGAGCCAGCAGCTGACCGAGACATTTTTCAACATGGAACATGACAATATTGCATTTTTCGCCGAGGTCCTTGCCGCTGATGATTCTCTGAACAATATCGGAAGTCCATGGATCGGTAATCTCGATGATGATGTTCTGGTGATGATCGGCGTTTCCTGCCGCCACGATATCCGCCGTCTGCATCAAAGCCTTGACAGCCTGAGGATTGCCCTCATCCGCCTGTCTGCCGTCTTCGGCAGCCGAATCCGACGGATCGTTGCTCAGTATGATGACAGCCTTCGCCAAATCTATCCTGATATCCATGAGCTGCCTTTGAGAGAAGATATTTCCTTCAATGACGATGAAAGTAACGTTGTTGCCGAGCTTATTGTTTTTGAGATACCGCCTGCGGGCAAAAAAGCGCATGGTATCTGCTTTTTGAAAGACAACCGCATTCTCTTTCTCGATCGTGAGATGGAGTCTTTCTTCGATTTCCTTTTTGATCTCATCACTGCCCGATTTGACCAGAGCCACCACTGTTTCCTTATGATCGCTGTAAAGGAGATCATTGACGATCTCGGGCGCTCTTGTGTTCCAATTAAGGATGACGGTATGATTGGACAGATAAAGCGGCGTATTGCCCGCGCTCGCTTTTTCAATGAAATCGTTGAGAATATTAGTCAGATAACCGATCACCGCGCCCGTGAAGGTAATCATACCGATGATGATAACCGCCAGGCAGGTCAAGGTTAACGCGACGCCCGTGGTGCCGATATCCTTTATGACAGCCTCAATACAGCCGGCGTCAAGAATCATCGTCACCGTATAATAAGCGGCGTGGAAGAAATTCATTTTCTCGGTTCCGTGCAGCGAAAGAGAACTGATCAGCGCAGCGGAAACGCTGATAAACAGTATGTTGAACAAGATAATTAAGACCAATACCACACGTTTCGGGTGCTTTGCCACCTGAATACTTAACCATTCTCTGATCTTCATCATGCAAACCTCCTGCCGTTATCCGTCATACTGAATCCAACAAAGTGATACGGAATGATCCGTTAACATCTGATTATCTGTTTTATTAGAAACCAGTATAAAAAGAATAAAGTATTACGATTTATTGTACACCCTAACAACAAAAAACGCAAGTAATCAGTCGCTTTTTATACCAGGGCTTGTTTAAAAAATGACAAATCACCCAACTGAAAGACTTTTTTCCGCCATTCTGCGTTTATTCTTTCCGGTCATACGTCAAGTATAACGGCGAAAAAACCTTGCCTGACGAAAACAATCTCTCGCTATTTGTGCAATCCGCTATTGATTTCACAAGCCCTGGTATAAGGTTGCAAAAGAGCTGCCCTGTGAAACAAGTTCTTTTGTTGTTGTCGAACCCAAATAACAATTCAAACCATACCTTAAGATTGTGTTGAAAGCAACGACCATCGTACAAATCAATATAAATTGAAAATCCGAACACAAAAAGGCAGAAGAAAAAAAAGAACTTGCTGTGCGGCAAGTTCTTCCCTAATAATCCTTGATACCGTAAAAACACATAAAAGCACACATGCTTATGGTACACAAAACCACAAAAAAGAAAACATAAAGAAATACTCACTATCAGATGTTGGCATCGTGATACGCGTATCTCCTATTATCACACTCCGTCGCCAGGGCACTATCTTCGGCACTACAGGGCTTAACTTCCGTGTTCGGGAATAGTGGTCTCCGAAAAGCCCCGCTTTTTGGAGAAAGGACGAGTGACGAAGCGATACGAGAGCGGATAGCAAGATCTGCTCTCAATGAGCGAAGTCCGCGAGGACGCGGGGTGGACCCCCTGCGTCATCAACA
>CADBUN010000057.1 GCA_902797825.1 uncultured Ruminococcus sp.
GCGTTCTGCTTTTGTATCAGAGAACACATCTTACGGCAAATCCGCCGCTGAAAAAGTAGGTGTTCATCCAATACTTGTTTGGTGGAGATGGCGGGAATTGAACCCGCGTCCGAAAACGTGTCCACAAGGTTTTCTCCGAGTGCAGTTATTGTTTTGGGATTCCCCCGGCGTATCGCCCAATAACAGGCTCTACGCTTCGGTAGCCTTTGGTGTGTGACAGCTTAAAGGCGTGGGCTGTTCACAGTAACCGCTGTCGACGCCTTATCCCGTGCCGCGGTCCTCACGGGCAGACGAGCTGCATTAAGCAGCTAAAGCAACTTTATTGTTGTCGTTTGTTTTTAAAGTTGAGGCTTTTAAAGCGGTTCCTCGCCGCTACTCGCTTACCCGGCTTCTCCGTCCCCGTCGAAACCTTTACATCCCCGTATAGGCAACGCCGTAGCGTTGCGGTAAAGGGTGAATCGTCATGGGTTACAAAAGAGCTTCGCGCTCACCAGAATCGTATCAAATGATCGAGCAAAGCGACATACGTTCACCGTTAACCATTAACCATTCACCGATTCTGCTCCTTCATCGCGCGGTCGATGTCGCGCTTGGCGCTTTTCTTAGCGGCGTCCTCACGCTTATCATAGAGCTTCTTGCCCTTGCAGAGCCCCAGCTCCAGCTTCACCATACTGCCCTTGAAATACACCGAGAGCGGTATCAGCGAGAGCCCCTGCTGCTGCAGGGTGCCGAAGAGCTTGTTGATCTCGCGCTTATGCATGAGGAGCTTCCTGACGCGCATGGGATCCTTGCCCCAGATATTGGCGTGTTCATAGGGGCTGATGTGCATTCCGTTGACGAAGAGCTCGCCCTTCACGATGCTGCACCAGCTATCCTTGAGGTTCACCCTGCCCTGTCGCAGAGACTTCACCTCGGTACCGGCGAGGGCGATGCCTGCCTCGTACTTTTCGAGGATAAAAAAATCGTGAAACGCCTTTTTATTATTGGCAATTGTTTTGGTAGATTCCATCACAGCTCACTCCTGCCCTCCAGCGCTCTGGCGAGGGTAACGTCGTCGGCATACTCCAGATCGCCGCCCACGGGGATGCCGTAGGCAAGGCGCGTGATCCGAAGCCCCAGCGGCTTTAACAGACGGGAAATATACATCGCGGTCGCCTCTCCCTCGACGGTAGGATTGGTCGCCATGATCACCTCGCTGACGTCGCCGTTATTCAAACGGGACAGGAGCTGTTTGATCGTGAGCTGGTCGGGACCGATCCCGTTCAGGGGCGAGATCACGCCGTGAAGCACGTGATAGGTGCCGCGATACTCGCCGGTGCCCTCGATGGCGATCGCGTCGCGCGGCGTTTCAACCACGCAGATCGTCTTGTGATCGCGCGCGTCGTTGCGGCAGACGGGGCATTTTTCTTTATCAGAAAAATTGCAACAAATCTCACAGCGGCGAATCTTTTGATGCGCCTCGGTGATCGCTTCGGAAAACTCCCTTGCCTTCGCCTCGGGCATATTCAGCACAAAATACGCCAGCCGCTGCGCCGTCTTGCTGCCGATACCGGGCAGCTGTTCGAACTGTTCGACGAGCCTTTGGAGCGGCGCTACGTTATAAGACGCCATCAGAACAAGCCGCCCAGACCGCCGAGATTCATACCGCCGGAGATTTTCTCCATCGTCTCTTCCTTATCGGTGTTGGCGTTGCGGATCGCCTCGTTGACCGCTGCGGTCACGAGATCCTGGAGCATCTCGATATCGTCGGGATCGACGACCTCGGGGGAAATCTCCATCTTCTTGATCTCGAGCTCGCCGGAGACGGTGACGTTCACCATGCCGCCGCCTGCGGAGGCGGTATATTCCTTGGCGTTGAGCTCCTCGGTGGCTGCTTCCATCTGATCCTGCATCTTCTGCGCCTGACGGGCGAGCTGCTGGAGGTTCTGTCCGCCGCCGTTGCCGTAGCCCTGGGGTAATCTTGCTTTCATCTGAATCATCCTTTCTGTCTATCGTCGGTGGGAACAGGCGTGCGCCTCTTCCTCATTTTCAGTTCTATCATATAGATTATCAATTAATGATCGGTGATTATTCGCGTGAAAGGGATACCGATCATATCGGTATTATTCCTCTGTGACAGTTACACCGGAGGATTTGAGCCCTTGGATAAAGCGATCGAGCACATCGTCCCGACTCTCCTTCTTTTCGGGGAGCTTATAGGGACCGAGCTTATAGACCTTACCGGTGATTTCCTGTACCGCCTTGCGAATCTCTTCACGCTGGGCGGATTTTTTGAGCAGTTCGAAGGCGATCTCGTGATTGGTTTCGATCAGGAGATAATCGCCGCTGACATAGGCGGCGGTATCCTCGAACGCCGCAGAGATCGCGCGCGAATAATGGCGCAGGTTCGAGACGACGTCCTGCCACATCTCAAAGGGCTTGGCGTTATAGTACAGGGCTTCCCGATCGACATTCTGCCGCCGTGCCGGTGTTGCCGGCGGCTCGGGCTCCTTCACGGGAGCGGGTTCGGGCTGTTCGGGCGCCGCTTGCGTCGGCTGTTCCGGTTCCTGTATCGTCTCCGGCTGCTGCGGCTGTTCCGGCGGCGCGGGCTTGACGGGAGTCGGTTTTTCCAGCGGCTTTTCCTGACGGATATCCTGTTTCTTTTCCGCAGGCGCCGGGGTGGTTAGTTTGGGCGGCGCGTCAGCTTGTGTCGTCGGAATACCGGGTGAAGCGGCGCCGCTTTGCAGCAGCTTGACCGCCTTTTCCAGCGCGGCAACACGCTTGAACAGCGCCTCGTCAGTCTGGTCGAGCTCAGGCGCGCACAGCTTGACGAGCGCCATCTCGAGCTCGGTACGGGGTGAGATACTGTCGCGCATCGCAGAACGGGCGCGCGCCAGCACATCCATATCATAGAGGACGTCGGGCAGGGAGAGATAATCCGCCTGAGACACCGCCGCCTCGAATTCACGGTCGCTCATCACCACCAGCTCGCGCGGACGGCTGACGGTCTTGATCAGCATCAATGAGCGGAAGTGGCTTTGCAGCTCCGCGCACAGGGACGCCATATCCTTGCTGTCCCGATAGAGGCTGTCGATCAGCTCGAGCGCCTTGGTGACGTTTTTTTGGATGGTACAGCTCGCGAGCTCGAAGATATGCCCCTGCGCCGCCAGACCGGCAGCGGAGCGCACCACATCCACGCTAACGTCGTCACAGATACCGATACAGCGGTCGAGCAGCGAGATCGCGTCGCGCATCGCGCCGTCGGCGATCACGGAAATCAGCAGTGCCGCCTCTTCCGTCAGTCCGATCCCTTCCTTCTCGGCGATCTCACGAAGCCGCGCGGAGATATCCGCCGGGCTGATCCGATGGAAGTCGAAGCGCTGGCAGCGCGAGAGGATGGTCTCGGGAATCTTATTGACCTCGGTGGTCGCGAGAATGAATACAACATGAGCCGGCGGCTCCTCGAGGGTTTTCAGCAGGGCGTTCCACGCGTCACGAGACAGCATATGCACCTCGTCGATGATATAGACGCGGTATTTGGCGCGTGCCGGCGCAAAAGCCACCTCGTCGATGATAGCGCGGATATCGTCGATACCGCGGTTGGAGGCGGCGTCCATCTCGACGACGTCGAGGATCTCGCCGCTGTCGATGCCGCGGCAGTTCGCGCAAGCGCCGCAGGGATCGCCGTCATGCAGGTCAAGACAGTTGACCGCCTTGGAGAGAATCTTCGCGCAGGTCGTCTTGCCGGTTCCGCGCGAGCCGGTGAAGAGATAGGCGTGATGGATGCGGTTCAGGCGCAGCTCGTTGCGCAGGGTAACGGTCACATGATCCTGACCGTACACATCGTCGAAGGACTTCGGGCGATACTTGCGATATAAAACCTGATACATTCTCCTCACCTCACCTTTTATGGTAAAAGCTATCATCATTCTCCGGTACAGCCGCGAGAGCGCCGCAGCTGCTATTGCGCGGTAATCTCATACTAAGTATCAACCTTAACCTTTGCGCCCCTCGCAATAACGATTATGAAATAAAAGAAAACGCAAGCCGCAGCCTATACGGCTGAACGGTATAAATAAGTGAACGACAGACTTACTGCATCGCATCTCCGAAAACACTTAATGCTGCTCGCTTCCGCGCCTGACATGATTCGTGGCCGGAAATCGTACAGGGCCTGTCGCTCGCTTATCCACACCGTGGACGGCTTGCGAACACAGATATTATACCATAATGCAGTCATAAAAGCAAGTATTTCTTTTGGAAATAGATGACAAAAGAAAAAGGACGTTTTACAACGCCCCTTTATCTTTGATTATTCGGTTGCCAATCCTCTGATCTTGGTTGCAAGAGCGGTGATCTCGCCGACTGCGTTCTGAGCTGTCACGGTCGCGACGGTCGCGTCCTCGCTGAGGGTTGCGGTACCGATCTTCTCACCGTTGAGCGAAATCGTATAGGCAGTATCGGGGCTGAGGGTTTTCAGCTTCGCCGCCGTCGCGTCGCTGAGCTTGAAGCGCAGCTCCTGGCTGCCGTCCTTGTTGGTGACGATCGCAAAATACAGAATGTCGGACTTTTCGGCATAGACGGTATTGCCGTCGCCGAGCTGTAAATCGCCCTCCGCCAAGGTCCACTCGGGCTCGTCAAGGCGCGTATCGAGATAGGACGCCTGTCGGGGCGCCTCGGTCGGAGCGGCGGTCTCGGCGGTATTCTTGCCCGCGCCGCAGGCTGTCATCGCCGCGATCAGCAGGACTGCGGCTGTTAAAATCAGTATCTTCTTCATCATATCCCCCTCTTATTTATGCTGGTACAGCTCGGCAAAGCCGGCTGTCTTGATCAGGTTATATTGATCTCCCATGACCGTCTTCATTTCGCCCGCGAGCTCGCTGTAGCGCGTATCAATCACGAAGTAATCGGTGTCGATGGGCTTATCACGGTTTTTGGTATTATAATCAGGCATGGTATAGAGCCATTCGACCTTGTACAAATGCGGTACCAGAGAATGCGCCGCGGTCACGGTCGCGTCGGTGGGGACGCTGTCGAGCAGCTCGTCCACCTGCTGACGAGAGCCCTCGGTGTTCTGCATATAGCTTCTTACGTTATTGATCTTAGGATAGACCAGCGAGACCGCCATCACCGCGCACAGGCACAGGGACGTCAGCACAAGCACGCGCTTCCTGCCGCCCTTGAGCCCGGCGATCACAAAGATCGTGCTGATGATGATCAGCGCCGCTACGCCGTAGGTGTACTGATAGTCAATATTATACTGGTACTGCCAGCTTTGCATCAGGTTGATCGGAATGATCGGGAACAGCAGGATCAGGGAAGAAATCTTCTTCGTCAGGAACGGCGCGAACAGCACCGGCGCGAGCATCCACAGCAGGAAGGGCAGCTTCTCGGCGGTGAACATCTGCTTGAGCAGGAAGCCGAAGTCGAAGAATACCGCCTTGATGACCGAGAAGAAGCCGCGCTCACCGTTGACGAAGTAGTCTCCCAGACGGCTGATCATCACGCCCTCTTCACCGGAAGCGGCGACGATCTGCTGGGCGATCAGGAAATATACGATCGCCATCCCCAGCATGATCAGTCCGCGATAGACCTCCCGGCGGTTGATCATCACGAACAGCGCGATCACGATCAGATAGATCGCGGCGTCCTCCTTGACCGACAGCAGCAGCAGGGCAAAGACGAACTCCCACACCGTGTTCTTTGAGATAATAAAGTAGAACAGGAACAGGATGATCGTGGTCAGGAATTTATTCTCATGAAAATCATAGAAGGTGCCGTTGAACAGGCAGGGATAAAAGGCATAGATCAGCTCCAGTGCCAAGGTCAGCTTGCCGGAGAAGCCCAGCTTGCCGCAGATCAGCCAAACGGCGAATACGCCTGCCGCTACCGACATACTCTGGACATAGAACAGGTAGATCGGCGAGCGGAAGATATAGTAGCCGGGCAGGAACAGATAGAAGATCGGCGAGAAATGGACGCCGAAATGCGACATCATATAGGAGCGCTCGACCGTGGTATTCGGCGCGAAGGAGGTCGCCATGCGCTCGTACATCTGGGCAAAGATACCGAAGTCGAAGGTGAAGTTGGAGTAGCTCTGATACTTCATCGAGGTAAAGTAGCCGAACACGAAGGTCGTCACCACAAACAGCACGCCTGCCGCGATCAGGGCGATCCTGCGGCTGATGCGAAGCCCGGTCAGACCGAGCTTGTCCCCTGCGGCTACCCACAGGACGACGATCAGATCCGCGATCCCCACGCCGACACAGAAATAGGCGTTGCTCTCCTTTAAATTCGCCGAAAGCAGCACCGAGACCGCCAGCGTCGAGAGCATCAGCACCCACGGAATGATGTACCGCTGTTTCAAAAAATAGGTCAATCCGACCAGCGCGGCAAAGCCGAGGATCATGATCACAAAGAAAACGCCGAAGCTGATACTGTTATAATAGCTGCCCAGATCGGTGAAATTGCCGTGTGACAAGAGCTGGAACACATACGCCAGCAGCACCGACGACATCAGCGCCGCCGCGATCCGCTCGAGCGACAGGTGCTTTTCGGACAGGGTATCCAAAAAGCTCTTTTTCCCCGGAGCAGCCGGTTGTTTACCCATCAAATCCTCTCCTTTATCAGTAATAGGGACATGGTTGCAAATAACTGATTCTATTGTACCACATAAATGAAAGCTCGGCAAGTATTTTCTTGTCAGTCATGAGAAAGGAAAATGCGAAGGCGTCATGACGGAAACCGATATGAACCTTCGGCACAGCAAAGGACGGAAGGCAGCTGCCCTCCGTCCTTTGCGATGGAGTGTTCTGTTTGTATGCATCAAAGAGAAATTGGTAATCACATGATTGCGCGGTTCCCGGACTCGCGTCGGGACTGCGGCTGCCGCAGTCGGTGAACCGGGCGGCTTATTCTTGGGCTCCGATCACCTCATAGTGACCGAATTCGTTGATATCACCGTTGAACCAATAGTAATTGTTGTCGTTAAAATCGGTGATATCCTCGGTCTGAGAGCCGTTGCCGTCGTTGAAGATGATACCGACCGCACCCTCGGGTATTTCATAGATAAAGATCGTTTCGCCGTAATCGTTCACCTCGGTTTGGGTAATCAAGATGCCGGGCCAATCGCCGCTCAGGCAGTTTCCGTCCTCGTCCCACGCGTAGACATAAGCCTCTCTCCAGCCAAGGGTATTAATCAGCCGGACGACGTTACCGCCGGCGCCGGGAGGAGGATTATCGTCGCCGCCATGCGGCTCAGGCGAGGGAGCGGTTCCGTTGTTTTCGGTCGGCTCGGCGCCGGGAGTGGGATTGCTGCCGCCCTCCGTCGGAGCGCCGGGCGTCGGAGGCGCCTGTGTCGGCGATACGTTCGTCGTGGGGCGCTGGGGAAGCGGATTGGACTGCGGCGCGCCGCCGGGCGTGTTGCGAGCTTCGGTCGCGCCGACGCCGGGATTCGCCGGGGTGTTCGGGGTGTTACCGCCGGAGGAGCTTTGCTGTCCGGTCGATGACGAGCCGGAGGAGGTTCCCGTCCTGTTTGGATTCAAGCTGCGGAGAAGCTGCTCGATCAGCGACAGGTTCTCAGTCGGCGCGCTGTCGCCGGTCGGCTGAGGGGTATCGCCGCCGCTCTCTCCCGTCTGCGCCGAGGGGGTGGTGGCGCTCTGGAGCGAGGGTGCGACGGCGAGGGGGGACTTGAATTTATTTTCAAAAAGGGAGTAGATCGTGATACTCAGTACGCTGACGAGCACGAGGCTTGCCGCAGCCAAGGCTGCCTTCTGGAAGCGCGAGAGGGAGATAACCTTCTTCGTGTTTTCCTTCGGCTGATAGGTAAAGGGCTGTTGAAGGTCGGCGTTACAGTATGCGGTCAGCATTTGTTCCAAGCGTTCATCGCTGATGTTCTTCATCCGTAAGCCTCCTTTTCAACAACTTTTTCGCGGTATTCAGGCGCGACTTGACCGTCCCCTCGGGGATGCCCAGCATCCCGGCGATCTCGCTCTGGCTGAACTCGCGAAAATAGTATAGGATCAAGACCACGCGGTGCTTCTTCGACAGGGCGTGGATGGCAATATGTAAATCGAGATAGGCGTCGATATCCTGCTCCTTGGCAGGGATGGAACGGAGAAAAGCCTCCTTCTCCTCCTGCGAGGAGAACAACACCTTTGACGAATGATACTTGTTCTTTTTCCCGTTTTTAAACGTGTTCGCGCAGATGGCGAACAGCCACTTCTTGAAGCTGTAGATCGCGTCATACTGATCTATGCGCTCGAACGCGCGCGCCCAGGTATCCTGAAACAAGTCCTCGGCGTCGTGGACGTTGCCGCACAGCTTCATGCAAAACCGCGTCAACTCCGGCGAATACTCCGCCGTATAGCGGTCGAAATCGGTCAAGTCCTCACCCCCCTGACTGACCTTTCGGAAAGCTTTCATCCTATATACAACTCAGGACACCGAAAGGTTCATTTTTCTTATTTATACTAATCCTTAATAAAAACCTTTATCATCTATTGCGATAAATTCCGCATAGCTTTGTTGAGCTCCTTGACATACGACAGTA
>CADBUN010000058.1 GCA_902797825.1 uncultured Ruminococcus sp.
ACGCTTCCGTTCGATCCTGCGCATTCGATCAAGGTAACACTGTCAGTGATCAGAATATCAATCGTCATTGCGAGGAGCGGACGCGCGCGTCCGCGACGTGGCAATCCCCCGGTCGTTCATGCTGTTTGATACATCAGAAAGAGTTCCTTTTTGTGGGATTCCCACGGCTCACGGGGTGAGCCTCACAATGACAGCGTTTTTTACAGCCCCTCACTCCTCACTCCTAACTCCTAACTCCTCGCTCCTCACCCCTCACCGAACAAATGACTGCCGCTTGTCAGGAAGGGCATTTATATCAAAAAATACAACCATCCAACAGGAGGTTATGACGTGAAGAAACTAATTGCAATAATCATGCTGGCTGTCTTGCTGGCTACTTCGTTCAGCGCCTATGCCGCCGAGACGGATACCGCGACGATGTCGCTGAAAAGCGGCGTTGTCTGGTCGGCGAGCGACAGCTCGAACCTGCTCGGCGATGTGGACGGCGACGGCGTGATCAACATCGGTGACGCGCTCTATCTGCAGTATTACATATCGCAGCTGCGCCCCCTGAGCACAAAGGGCGTCAACCGCGCCGATATCGACATGAATAACGCCGTCGAATCCGCCGACGTTACCCTGATCCAGCGCTGGCTGGTCGGTTTGGAGGAGGTCGATTATATGGGCGCCGACGTCGATCAAGCCAAGGCGGAGATCCGGCAGAAGCAGCGTGATCAGCAGATCCTCAACGCGATCCATCATTTCACCCGTGCCAAGGGCGTCGATATCTCAGAGCATAACGGCAACATCGACATGAATAAGCTCAAGGCGGCAGGCTACAGCTTCGTGATCATTCGTCTGGGCTACGGCGACGACGAGTACGACCAGGATGACGCGATGTTTGAACAGAACGTCAAAAAGGCGGAGGCGGCAGGGCTGCACTGGGGCGCATATATCTATTCCTACGCGCTGAGCGTGGGCGAAGCCCGCAGCGAGGTCAACCATACCCTGCGCCTGTTAAAGGGCAAGCATCCCACCATGCCGATCGCCTTCGACTGGGAGGACGACGACTATAAACAGCGCATGGGAATGCCCTCCGACGCGAATGTGCTCAAGATCGCCTCCACCTATATGGACGGGATCCGCAGCGCCGGCTACTATCCGATCATCTATACGGGCTATCACTGGCTCAAGGGCGCCTTCAGCGACTATACCTTCCTCAATAAAAACGATATCTGGCTGGCTCAGTGGAGCACCAGCTACGATTATCACGACCGCCCCATCGGGATGTGGCAGTACGGCGGCGAGACCAACTATATCGAATCGCCGTATATCAGCGGTCTGAACGGTATCTTTGACAAGAACTATTCCTATAAGAATTATCCCTGGATCATCAAGGGCTACGGCTATAATAACCACACCGCCCAGCTGAGCAGCGCCTATGCTTCGACCGGCAGCGGCTATGTCGAGGAGATCGCGCCCGAACGCGAGAACCTGCCGCCCGAATGCGACGGCGTGATGGGTGATTCCCTGAAAACTGAATAAAATAAATGAGGCTGTGAAAAGACACAAAGGACATCGGTTTTTCACAGCCTCTTTGTATAATGGCGTTTTAGGTAGAATGAATCATTTTGAAAAATAATGAAAAATTTTGAAAAACAGTGAAGAAAACCTCAGTCTGAACTGTATGATAATATGAAAGAGGGAGAAGATCACGGAGGGGGTGAGGCGTTGACCGATTTCGAAGCGTATGTGGCGCAGTATGCGCGCGACCTGTCGAAATTCTGTATCAAGCTATGCGGCAATATCGACGACGCGGACGATCTGTTTCAGGATACCTGGACGCGCGCGCTGGCGCATTTTGACGCCTATAACCCCGCGCTGAGCTTCAAGACGTGGCTGTTTACCATCTGCGTGAATCTTTACCGCAATACCGGCAAGCGCAAATATAACACCACGCGCCGGGAATTCTCCTCCACGGAGGAAAAGGAGCGGTTCCTCAATACCGTTGCCGCAGAAGCGGAGGATATCGACGAGCGCCTTGACCTTTATCGCGCGCTCGACACCCTGCCCAAAAAATACCGCCTCGTCCTCACCCTGTACTACCTGCGCGCCTTTACCGGCCGCGAGATCGCCGGGATGCTCGGCATCCCCGAGGGCACGGTCAGCTCCCGGCTGCATCATGCCAAAAAGCTGTTGAAAAGGAGGCTGCAAGATGAATCGTATGACCGATGAAAAGCTCGAAAAGCTGCTCGCGGATTATTACGAGAGCGAGCCTTC
>CADBUN010000059.1 GCA_902797825.1 uncultured Ruminococcus sp.
GTGGATATCATCGACGTAACCTTCATCCTTCGCGCCGCCGCCGGGCTTTCGATCCCGTATCATATCGGCTGAAAGGCTGTTGAGAGCGAAAGCGGCTTTGACGCAGCCCTGACGCAGGATTCATAGAATAGAGACAACACCGCCGCAGGCTGACTGTTCCTGCGGCGGTGTTTTATCATAGATTGATAATATCTATCACGAAGAAGGGTGGATATTAATCCGTAATCAGTAAAATTATGTAAGCAAAAATGATTGAAACCACCTGATTGTCGTGATATAATGATGCTGTATTATTTGTCCTTTTTGCCGCTGCGGATCAGGAGAACAGGATTTCATTCGGAAGCGCTGCCGTCGGGCAGGAATGAAGCCGTGGCGATTTCGCAGGCGAAGGGAAATCGTTAGGAGGAATATAGATGAAAAAGGCAGTCATTTCTCTGATGTCGCTGATGCTGTGCGCGATTCTGCTGTTCGGGATGGTCCCGACCGCGTTCGCCGCAGAGACCGAGCGTTATTACACCCGGCTCGCTGATCTGAACGAGCTCGAGGCAACGCTGCTCGCCGACAGCGAAAAGCGCGCGGCAGAGTATCCCAACGGCGCGATCATGCTCGCCGAGACGTCCGCCGACCTCGAGATGAACCGCACCTACGCGATTGATATTTTCCGTCAGGGCGGCACCAAGGGCGAAGCGAGCATCAAGCTCTCGACCGTGGATATGAGCGCCGGCTACGGCGAGGCGTACCGCCTGTACCTGAGCGACAGCATGGCTGACGCCGCGGTAAAGGGCGACAAGAAGCTCTATTACTACGAGACGGGCGTGCCGTATATCGCGCGCCTGAGCGAACAGCAGACCTACTATATGACGCGGGATAACGTTGACGATCTCGAGCAGGCGAAGCAGGACGCCTCTGAGATCAACGATACCTCCGCCGAGAATATGCCGCATTCTACCGAGACCACCCTGACCTTCGCCGAGGGCGAGACGCATAAGACCGTCCTGATCGAGACGCTCACCCCGCAGCAGGTGACCGATGACCTCGAGTTCATGCTGGTTCTGTCGGAGCCTGAGAACTGTTCGATCAGCGCCTCGACCTCGGGCGTCTACAAGATCACCGAGAGCCGCGAAAAGCCGCAGGCGAAGCTCGAGCTCGCCTCTACCGCCGTCAACCCCGAGGACGGAGAAGCCTATCTCTCCGTCAAGCGCTCGGGTAACCTCGGCGGCTATGATTCCTTCCGCCTGACTACCCACAGCGATACCGCCAAGGCGGACGAGGACTATATCGCCGTCGCTGAGGATCTGCGCTTCATCCCGAACCTCAGCGAGATCAAGGTTCCCGTCACGATCCTCGAGGGAGCGGAGGACGGCGAGCGCTTCACCGCCGAGCTGTCCGATCTCTCCGATCACGTCGTCGCTGAGAACACCACCGCGACCGTGACCTTTGACAAGTCTCAGGAGCTCGCGGCGACCGGCGTCGATAACAAGAAATATGTCACCAAAAATACCTTTAAGGTCTCCGGTGACCGCAATCACGAGTATCTCGACTTCGATAACCTCACCGAGGGCAAGATGCTGGGTGACTGGGGCGACAGATACACCGATCACAGCGGCGCCAAATACACCGTCGGCATTCGCCACGGACTCTCCTGGAACTACCACGCCTTCGACGTCCATACCGCCGATCCGATCGACTTCTACGGCGTCAAGGATATTCATATGTGCTACGATCATCTGACCGGCTCGATCGATACGGATGACGCGTCGGTGATCATCGCCGGCTCCGATCCGCTCGACGACGGCGATACCCACTGTCACTGGATGACCAGCAGGTCTAACTGTGAGCACTGGGGCATGGGCAACATCAGCTCAGGTCATATCACCCGCACGCTGTCGCTGTCCGACCGGTCGTCCCAGTATGTCTACTTCGTCGTGAACAAGGCAGGCTGGCCGGGCTCGACCTACCTGCGGATGCACAGCTACGACGGCAATTCGGATTGCTCGTTCCGCCTGAATCTGCAGGATTATGACGTCAGCATCGTCCCTCCGTCTCCCGTCAAGCTCTACAGCAAGGGACAGCTCAAGGAGGTTCAGCCGGTTACCTCCGTCTCGTTCACCGATCCGAACTACGATACCGCGAACTACACCACGCGCGCGACCTTCTACCGCTATGATTCCACCGTCATTCAGGGAACCATCGACTCTGCCTACGGCAGCGCTACGCTCAAGGGTATCTACCTGCTCAATCCCGACGATACCTCCGAGAAATCCTCCCTGATCACCCTGAACAGCGGTCAGCTGACCTTACAGCCCTCCTTCCTGAGAGATTATTCGAACTATATCCGCAGCAACAAGATCATCATGCAGCCCTACTACGAGTTCGATGCCGCTCAGTTTAAGGTCGAGAGCTACGAGGATGCGGCGACCGGCGTCAAGTTCACCGCCGATGAGAACAGGCACGAGGGCGTCTTTACCGTCAACGGCACGACCTACGGCACCCTCAAATGGAGCTATGACAACAGCCGCGGCGGCAAGTATTATGACGGCGACGAGGTAAGGTTCAGCTTTACCCCCGGCACGATCGGCGTTTCCAATTCGATCGGGCTCGACTGCCGTCACGCCAAGTACGAGAGCGACCTGCCCACCGCCGTGTCGCATAAGATCGAAAGCGGCACGAACGATAACGACGTCGTGATCTCGGACCGCTACTTCTCCGTGCGGCCGTATATCCGAAATGTTCAGGCAAAGACCACGCTGCTGGTCGTAAACCCCAACGAGGGCGACTTTACCTCCAAGGATACCAAGTACGCGAAGAAAAACGACGACGGCTCCGTCACCGTTACGGGCTTCAAGACCGATCATATCGACGATAGCTTCGAGAACGCCTCCGCCGGCAGACGGCTCGATTTCTCGGCGAAGGCGAAAGACTACGACTTCGCCTGTGAGTGGAGCTATACCGACGCCGTCACCCATCAAAAGGTCACCCGGTACGGCGATTCCTTCAATTATGTGGTACAGAACGCCTCCTTCGTCAGCGATAATACGATTACCCTGAAATTCATTCCTGCCAAAACCGTTAATTACGATGGCATCCCCCACGCCAAGGTACACGGCAAGATCATGGTGCCCGACAGCACCATCCTCCATCCTGCCACCGCCCAAACCCAGATCATGCAGCCTGCCGAAAACGCCTATCTCTATATGAACGGCTATGTCGGTCAGACCGATTCCAACGGACAATTTGTCCTGAAGGACGCCGATGATCGCGAGGCGAAGGTACCGCTGCCGACGTGGCAGCGGCAGAACAGAGACTCCGCCGAGCTTCACCGCGCGCTGGTACAGTATAACGGTAACTACTATGTGATCGACGTGCCCCTGACGGTGACCTCCTTCAGCCAGGGCGCTTCTCCCGAGATCACGCTGGATACCGGCACCGCTCTCGGCGTGCTTCCCCGGGGCGTCTCCGCCTACAGCGCCGACGTGGGCACCTACGGCGACACGATTACGCTGGTGAACACGCGCTCCGTGCGCTTTGCGGTCGATTTTGACGCGCGTAACATCAGCGACGACAAGCCCGTAAACACCGCCCGCTGGATCTTCATCGGCGAAAACGGCATCGAGCGCAGCAACACCGAGACCTCGGTGGAAAAGGGCGCCTCTACCGCCTACTACGACGCCGTGATCTCCGAGAAGGCGAAGCAGGGCGACAAGATGTATGTCGAATTCTACAACAAGCGCTATAACAGCTCCTCGAGCGAGGAGCGCACCTTCTACGGGCGCTTCGAGGTCGGCTACAGCTTCGTTAACGCCAACGTCGAGAAGGTGATGAGCTATATGCCCGATCTCGGCTTCTATGAGGAGGATCCGCCCGTCGGAACCGGCAGCGACCTCGCCGATACCGGCAGCGACCTTGCCGCGACCGGCGCGCGCTACAGCAATATCCCCAAGGCGCCGGCGCTCGGTCCCGTCAGCCCGCTGTTCTCGATCTTCGGCTTTGTGCCGACCTACAGCGACGCCGCCACCGGTCAGAAGGATCAAAAGACCGGCAAGGATCTCTACTGTCTCGAGATCGGCGTGCAGTTCAGCATCGCGCGCAGCCAGCAGATCGGCAAGGATCCCACATGGGATGTCGCCAGCATATCCGGTCAGTACGAGAAGCTCTCAAAGATCATCAGCAAGTCTCCCGGCGAACTGGCGCAGAGTATGCAGACCTCTACCAAGATCAGCATCACCGTCACCTTTGCCTACCAGCTCGAATACTATACCGCCGATAACGGCGCCCGCCATTATACGGCAAGCATCTTCCTCCTCGGCGCCAAGTTCGGCGTGAGGATCTCGGTTCCCTTTACCATCATCGCTATACCGTGCTTTGTCTATGTCGATGTCTCGGCGGACAACATCGGCTATCTCGTCCATGTCCCGAACGACAAGACCAAGGGCTACTGGACGGACGCGATGCTCGACAAGAGCTATTATTATGAAACCCACGGCGAATTTGCCCAGAACTTCGTCGTCAAGTTCGGCGTCGGCATCGGCTTTGACGGTCTGGCGTCGATCGGCGGCCACCTCGACTTCTCGCTCGAGTCCCATATCAGCGGCACCTCCCACGGCAAGATGGTCTTCGGCGTCAAGGGCGGCATCACAGCCGAGCTGCTCTTCTTCAAGGTCGATAAGACCTGGGATATCGACAAGGAGGTTCTGCTCGATACCGACGCCAAGCTCGCCTCGGTCGGCGCGAATCTCCTCAACGAGAGCGACGAGGATCTCTTTAAGAATACCACGCTCGGCGATTTGCAGCTCAACCGGGCCTCGGATGTCTATGACGCGTCTGTTGTTGCCGACAAGCGCGACCTCGCCTCTACGGGCGCCGACGCTTCCGCGATCTACACCAACGAGGTCTATGAGGAGACCAACGCTGCCCAGACCGTCCCCGTTATCGGCAAGATCTCCGATACCCGTTACATGATTGCCGCCGCGCTCAGCGACGCGGATACCTTTAACTGTCTGAAAACCTATATTTATGATGCCGAAAAGGATCAGGTGATCGAAAAGCTCCGTCCGGTTGATATGCTTTCCGATAACGCTAACTTCAGGGAAGGGGATAAGAAGCTGCTCGCAAAGAGCGAGAATATGGTAGCCGGCGTGGATATCGTGGACTGCGGCGACAAGCTCCTGCTGCTCTGGGAGAGCTGTATCGTCGAGGATCAGAACGCCGCCATCCCCGAGTATCTGAATTCCTTCTGTGTTCTCGGCTGCCTTTATGATAAGAAAACCGGCAAGTTTACCGACTACAGCATCATCGACGACGAGGTCAACCGACTGCCCGATAAGATCAAGGGCGTCTATAACCCCGCGACCGATACCGTACACGTATTCTTCGAGAGCATCGACCTGGGCGGCATCACAAATGAGACAACGCTCGAGGAGCTGAACGACCGCCCGATCCGCCTGAGCGCTGCCGGCGCCGGTCTTAAGGACGGCAAGCTCGATTTCACCGACGTGGCTGAGGTCGCCACCATCGGCAACACCGTTACCGATTATTCCGTCAGCACCTATGGCGATCAGCTCCTGCTCTCCTATATCTCCGCCGACAAGAACGGCAAAACCGTCGAATACTCCCTGACCGAGAAGGATTATGACAATTCTCAGTACGGCACCAAAAACGCCATGTATCTCAACCGCTACAGCGTCGCCTCCGACGCGGCGATGACGCGTGAGAGCGAGGTGTTGATCGCGGACGAAGATTATGTCACCGCGAATCCCGAATTCGTCACCCTCAGCGATCAGGGCACCGATAACACCCTGCTCTTCTACAAGTGCAACGGCCGCTATGGCTACAAGAATATCAACAACCTGTATCTGGAACATAACTATGTCGGCAAGGACAACGCGCTTGATCCCGATTCGATGACGCCCGACTATATCACCGTGGACGAGGATCACACCGTCGGCGACGATTTCAAGGTCTATTCAGGCGGCGACGGCGAGCTCTATGCCCTGTGGAGCCAGTCCGAGGGCGACCAGCAGCAGATCTGGGCGCGCCAGTTCGAGGTTGACCGCATCGAGGAGATCGACTCGGTCGCCAAGGTCGATCATAATAACCAGGTCATCTACGAGTCCGAGGGGATTCCGCAGACCGAAAAGCTCAGCCGTCCCGTCAGGATCATGAAGGGCTACTGGGGCAACAAGGTGCGCCTGACCGTCGGCGGTATCAAGACCGGCGATATCGGCACCGGCTTCTATAAGGGCAACTTCGACGCGATCTCCATCGGCGGCAATCAGCTGCTCAGCGCCTACGAGGCCTTTGATTACGACTTCGGTCAGGAGCGCGAGGGCAACGCGATGAAGCGCATCAACAACCGCTTCGTCATCTCCGAATTTGACATCAAGCCTTACTATGGCAGCGGCTGTGAGGATGAGGAGGACGCGGTCGCGTTTGACGAGTATTATCCGAATCCCGGCGATACCGTTCAGGTCACCGTCAAGGCAGCCAACATCGGCTTCCGGAACGGTCGGGACGTCACCCTGAACCTCAAGCGTACCGGCAGCGACGAGATCCTCGATTCCGTGACCTATCCCGTATGGCTTGCCGGCGAGGATAAGGAGGAAACTTTCGATTACACCGTTCCCGAGGCAGTGCTGGATGAGACGGTCGATTTGTACTACGAGATCAAAGACGACGGTGAGACCGTGTACCGCAGCGAGCCCGACAGCTTCCTCCACGCGCCTCACCTGAACATCGTGTTGGCGCACGCCGATCCCGAGGCTTACTTCACCGACGATAACGATAAGGTCTGCTATCACGTCACCGCGACCGTTGTCAACAACGGTAACGACGCCTATACGGGCGGCGATGAGCTCGACTTCATCTTCAACGATCTTGCCGTTCAGGCGGACGTCATGAACCCGTCTGTCCCCGATACCGAGCCCTTCTATATCAACTACGGCGGCGTTGAAATCCCCGAAATCGCGGTCGGCTCGAGCGTAAAGCTCAGCTTCGTCAGCGACGATATCCCCGAGGCGATCTTCGATAAATACGGCACCAACAGCGCGAACCTCAAGCTCGCCGTTACCCCCAAGGACGGCATCGGCTGGAAAGAGGTTAAGGGTGAGGAGAAGTACAACTTCCTCGACGAGCTCGGCATCGGTCAGTTCGTCAAGCCCGAGCCCGACGAGGTCACCGCGATCGACTGTGACGCGATCGAGGTTCCCTGCGGCGACAGCGCGTCCCTGACGCCGGCGGTCACGCCTGCCTCTGCGGCTTCGACGGCGGTATTCAGCTACCGCTCCTCTGATGACCGCATCGTTTCCGTCAGCGACGACGGTACCGTCAAGGCGATGAAGGAGGGTACCGCTACCGTGACGATCTCCTGCGGCGACGTCAGCACCGAGGTCACCGTTACCGTCACGACTTCTTCCCATAACCTGCTCGGCGACGCTGATCTTGACGATCAGGTGACGGTCTCCGACGCGACCGTGATCCAGCGCTATGACGTCAAGATGACGGACCTCAGCGAGATCGCGCTGCGGCTCGGCGACGTCGACCGCGACGGTGAGGTCGGTATCATCGACGCGACCTTCATCCAGCGCTGGGAGCTCGGACTGAAGGCGCCCGAGGGCATCGGGAAACCGATTGTATAAACCGAAAAAACAAAGGCACCGCCTGCCCGTCGGCAGTCGGTGCCAAGACCTTCCGAACCCCCTATGAGAGAAAAGGAAAGGTCGAAAATATCGGATAAAACACAAGGCAGGGAGCGAAAACTCCCTGCCCTTCTGTTTTTTAAAATGCGCCCCGTTTATTTCGCGATGATACAAACGTTCAAAGGCAGATAATTCACCCTTTATTTCTGCCTGTCGGTATGGTATAATAGCCATATCAATTCAGTTATGATACAGATTGATATGGCAGAGAATCAACCATTATCACAGGAAGCAAATGACTCGAACCAAAAGGAGTGAACAAGGTCATGATTAAGAATGAAGCAAACACAGAAAAGCTGATCGACTATGATAAGCTGAAGAAGGGCATACTCACGACGAAGCGTCGCCTTTCTCTCACCGATTATCATCTGTTGGCGGAGTGTATCTATTCCGCGAAATTCCTTGCGGAAGGACAGACAAAGCGGCTCGTCGATATGGTATGCGGCTTCGCCGGCGAGGAACAGGCGAAAACGATCCGCTGCGACGCCTACCTGACCGACCGCGCCGTGAAGGATAACCGCGACGTTCTCCTGAATGTCGCCTCCATCACCGAGGCGATGAGCGAGGCGCTGGAGGGACAGCGCCATACTCCCGAGAAAATCAGCTTCGAATACCTGAAATCCGCCATCAACGAGATGTTCAGCCAAGTGGAACAGAGTCAGAAAAGCCGCGTTATCGTCAGCCCCTTTCAGCTGATGATTCACGACGGTCACTATTACCTTTTGGCGTTTGATCATGAAAGCCGCCAGATGCGAACCTACCGCGTTGACCGCATGAAGGACATCGAGCGTACCGGCGCCGCGAGAGAGGGCGAGGACATCTTCCGCAGGATCGACCTCCAAAAGTACGCGAGCCGCGTCTTTTCGATGGGCAGCGGTCGTACCGAGTCGGTCAAGCTCCAGTTCTCCGATCAGCTGATGGATGCGGCGCTCGAGCATTTCGGCACCTCCGGCGTGAACTACGCCAAAGCGGATGATTCCCATTTTACCGTCACGGCAAATGTCGATATCAGCGACCGGTTTTTCGGCTGGCTGCTGGGCTTCGGCAAACGCGTCACGATCTTGGAGCCGGCGTCGGTGGTCAGCGAGTTCACCGCTTATCTCGACAGCATCCGGGAGCTGTACGCTTCCCAAAAGACTCCCGCGGACAACGCCTGACGGCGCCTGCCGTGAGAGGTTTGATATTTGTGTCAATATGATCTCTTAATACTAATCCTTAATAAAAACCTTTATCATCTATTGCGATAAATTCCGCATAGCTTTGTTGGCGTCGTCGCTCGCCGTACTCGCTGAGAGCGGTCA
>CADBUN010000060.1 GCA_902797825.1 uncultured Ruminococcus sp.
GATTATTTTGCAGAGCAAGGCGGAGAGCGCAGGCAGGCTGTCGCCTGTCAAGCTCGACAACGCAGCTATGCGAAATAAGATGCAATAAATGTTAAAGTGTTTTGTTGATACTTAGTATTATTCGATGGTATACAAACCGGCTTCGCTGCGCTGGATCAGGGTAGCGTCGATCACGCTGACCGCGCTGTCGCCGTCCACATCCGCGAGCGGCTTGAAGAACGCGCTCTCCAGGGCGATATTCGCCTCATGCCGCTGGATCACGGTCGCGTCGATGATATTGCAGGCGCCGTCACCGTCCGCGTCGCCCTTGATGTAGCGCGTCAGGATCGGATAGCGGCAATTGCCCCTGAACTCAGACGCCGCAAGCTCCGCGAGCATCTCGTCCGTCATGAGTCCTTCGTCATAGGCTTCCTTGAAGCCATAGAGCCGATCGTTGATAAAGAGATACGGCTCGGGATGGGAGGAGACCAACAGCCAGTCGCCGATCCTCTCCTCAAGCATGACCGCGTAGTATTGCAGATTCCGCACAGAGAAATAGACGGCATAAGCAGGCACAGCCTTGAACTGATAAGCATCAAATACGTTGATATCCCGCGCGGTGATGGTATGGCGCGGATCGAAATTCCGCTCATTTACGGCGTCAACGATCATGTTGGCGATCCACGGCTCGCCGTTGGTGGGGGGATCGCTGTATTCGCCATAGGTATCCATATCCTGTACGATCGCGAGCTTTGCCAGCTCGACGGCGTGTTCCTTGCTCACCGACGCGATTACGAACTCGGCGCAGTCGAGCTGTAGGATGATCTCATCCAGCAGCGCGGCGTGATCGTCGATGAACTGCTGCATATACGCTCCGATGGTCGCCGCCATTTCACGGCGATAATACATCAGATGCTCCTGTTCATCCTTCCATGTGTATTTTTGGCTGACGCGCTCTTCCACGCGCCACTTTTCCGGACAATCCTTCAAGAAGATATATACCTCGATCGGATCGTCGTCAGGCGTATGGAGCGCCTTGATCAGCGCCGGCGTCATTTTGTCCCAATAATCGGCGTCGTCTATCTGCGGTTCATCGGTCGGCGGATCGCAGGGCTCTACCATTAGCTGCCATTCCCAGCAGTTCAGGGTTTCATCGGTAGGGAGCCCTAATACGATCTTGTAGTAAGCGTCCTCGGTCACGACATAATTTGTCTGCGATCCGTCTGCCGGATACCACACGGTTTTATGGATACCGTCCTCGGAGTAAACCACCTTCAGCTCGTCTCCGTCGTTCAGCCAAACGCCGCTGAGAACATAATACGCGCCGGCGTCCCCGCCGCGGTCATCCGCTTCACGCCGCATCTGAAAGGACTTGTCAAGCGTCCAGTTGTTCATGGAACCGACCACATAGTAGCCGGGCGTGAGCTTGGTCGCAGCGCTTGCCGAAATCATCGCCGAAGCGAAGCAGCCCAGCAGCAACGCTGCCGACAATAATAATGAAATGGCTTTTTTCATGTCTTTTCCTCCTCTTTTTCTTGTAGATAAAACGGGTAATACCGGTATTCAAGTAACAGCTTTTATGAATACTGGTATAAGACGTTATTTGAACCGTCAGGTAAGCGCTAGACCGCCTGACTGCCGCTCGCGAGCACCCTTCCCTGTCGGTTAACAAATTGATAAAGATACGTCACGCCCTCCTCGACGGCAGGCGTCGGCTCGCCGGAGCCCTCGACCGGCACCTCGCAGCAGGCGTGTACCAGCCCCTTCTTTGTGATGAAATAATCCGCCCGAACCCTTGCGGCGGTGGCATACGAGCCTGTCGCCGTCCCTTCCTTCGTGAAGATACAGTAGATCGGCTCGCCGTCCTCGATCAGGGAGGCGTCGAAAATCGCGGTAAAGCTGACGGCGCTTTCTGCGGTGCTGATGCCTTCGGTCGGCACCGGTATCTCGGGAGGATCGGTCGGAGCAGGCGGATCGTCAGGCTGTTCCGGCGGAGATGTCGGGACATAAGCCGCGGTGGGCGCGGGGTTCGGCTTCGTCGGCGCCGATGGTTTTGCCCCGGGTGAGGCTGTCGGGGTGACGCCCCTGTTTGATGCGGTCGGGGGCTTGGGCACGACGGCGCCGCTTGTGGGTATGACGGCGTTTTCGGTCGCGCCGGCTTTCTCCCGATAGGTGATCACCGTGTTGCCCTGTGCGTCGGTCGCGAGGACGACGGTCGTTTCCCCGGGGACAGGGACTCCGGCTTGTGTCGTCTCACCGGCGACGGTTTGACCGACAGCGGCTTCTGTCCCGATCATATCGCCTTGACGGACGGCGACGGGCTTCCCCGTACCGCCCTTACCGAAGAACAGGAAGATCAGCAGTCCGATCGCGCTCACCAGCACGACGCTTGCCGCGGCGGCGAGTCGATACAGCGGAAAAGCGCGCTTTTTGACAGGAGCTTCGGGGATAAGCGCGGCTTTCTCCAGCCACGCCTGCGGCGCTTTGATGCCTTTCAGGCTGTCAAAGTTCACCTTATTCATCCTCGTCACCTCCGTACATCTTTTTCAGCTGTTCTCTGCCGCGCTTTAACAGGGTTTTCACCGTATTGGGATTCTTGCCGAGTATGGCGGCGATCTCCGCCACCTTATACTGCTCACAGTAGTAGAGATACAGCACCTCGCGATACTTCGGCTGCGTTCGCATCAGCGCCCACGAAGCGTCCCGTTCATTATCGTGCCATAATGACGGCTCACGTGTCAGCGGCTCACGAGTCAGCGGCTCACGAGTCAGCGGCTCACGAGTCAGCGCGTCCAGAGAGAGAAAACGGCGGTTCTTCGCGAGATAGTTATGACATTCGTTGACGGCGACGCGGATCAGCCACGCCTTCAGATGGGTTTCGCTTTGGAAGTCGGGAGACTTTTGAAAGAGCTTGATAAAGACGTTCTGAAAGCAATCCTCGGCGTCCGCCCAATTTTGCAGCCGCATGACACATACGCCGGCGACGGTATCGGCATACTTCTCCAATACCGCGTCGTAGCTCAGCCCGGCAAAGGTACGATCCGCCATCGCCTCATCTCCCTCCTTCAATAGTAATACAATCGAGAAGCCGGTTTGGTTTCATCGGAACAGATTTTTTCAAAAAAAGGCTCTATAATAAATATTGGGGTAACAAATAGAGCCTACAAAGAACTAAGTAAAAAAGAAAAGGAGCCGCCGCGCCAAAAGCGCGACAACCCCTGAGCATCATCCCGGACATAGCCGGCAAATGACGCTTTTTATGTTGTAAAAGCCCCTTTTTTCGGATCGGGACCTAAACGAATTCTGCTTCATACACCAAATAACTGACGGCTTCGCCGATGCTGTACGGATCATAGAGCTCGGCAAGGTATCGTTGAATCTTGGTGGCGTCGGTGATATCCAGCCCATCCGCTCCGACGTCAGCCGCCCTCTCGCTGAAGGATAGGACGGGCAAGTCCGCCAGCTTTCTTAGGATCACGGTAACGTCCAGTATGGAGATATTGCCGTCGCCGTCAGCGTCGCCGATCCGATAGGTGACCGTCACGGGCTCCGCGTCGGTGAGCACATAGGATAGCGTGTTCTCAACGGCGTATCGGTGTGCGAGGCTGCCGGTTCGGCAATAAACAACTACTTCGTCACAGCCGTCAAAGGCATTCGCCGCGATTCGCTCGGTGGTATCGGGAATCTCGACGACGCGCAGTCCGGCACAATTCATAAACGCTCTCTCTCCGATCTCGGTTACTGATTCCGGTATCGTAACGCTGTTCAGCGAAGAGCAGCCATAGAAGCACTGGGCAGGGATGGCGCCGATCCCCTCACTTAGCGTCAGCTCCCGCAGGGAGGCGCAATTCTGAAAGGCGCCGAAGGACAACGCCTCGAGCCCCTTAGGAAGCGCCAGAGAGGTCAGACCGCTGCAGCCGTGAAAGGCGTTGACGCCGATGGTTTTTAAGGCTGTCGCCTTTTCAAAGGATACCGATGTGATCGTTGTATCACGAAAGAACGCATAGTCGTCGATGCGCGTAACATCGGCTCCCATGAGCTTTTGCGGAAGCGCAACCTCCGCGGAGCGGTCGTCATAGCCGTGAATGACCGCCTCGTTGTCGGAGCTGATATCAAAGGCAAAGCCGTAAAGAACGATATAGTTTTCAGCCGCGGATACAACCGGCGGCGAAAGGCACAGCAGCGCGCAGGCAAGGAGGAGAGTGCCGAGCTTTTTCAGGTTTTTCATCGTCCACCTCCGTTACCAGTTGATCTCGTCGTCGGGATCGGGCAGAATCGGATCGCCCCAATCGTCGCTACTGCTGTCTATGTGGCTGTTGAAATCCTCGGGGCTGCCCAAGATGACGTCCTGCAATCTGAATGCTACAACAGTCAGATCAGGAAGACAGTATTCTTTTTTGTCCATCGGAAACCCCTCGCTTTCTTCTGATTTTCTTTGCCGCTCCGACAGAAGGTACAGAGCGGCTGTTCGTTATCCATTGCCGGTGCTCGATACGATTCCGTTGTCGATCGCCAGATTCTTATCCGCCTCTGCCGCAAGACAAATATAGACGGAGTTGCTCAGCGTAACCTCGCTGCCCTTTATGAGATAAGCGGTCGCCTTCAGCAGATATCTGGCATTGATATAAGTCTTTTCTTCATTTACATACTTATAGGTGTTGCGGTAGGTCTTGCCATACTGTACGCGGTCGTGGTTCGTCAGCGCCGACTGAGGAATCTCGCTGATTTGCAGATTGCGCAGCTTGGTCGGCTTATCGGGATTATAATTGTAGGTCGCAGCGTTATTCAGGATCGCTGCCTTGAGGTTATCCTCGTTCGACACCAGACCGTAATCCTTCCCGGGTTCAAAGGTCTTGTCCGCCGGCAGCGACGCGCAAAGCTCAAAGACAACGCCGGTACGGTAAGTACCCTCGGGAGCGTTGTGAATATCAGCTTCGGTGCCGTCGTCAAACGCAATCTCAAAATCGGTATAGAGGATGTCGGTAGTACCGTTCGCGGGTACCTCGTCGTTTTCGTCCGTCCAGGTGTTGCGCGTATCGTCGATATGCGTCAGCGTGATGGAGGGCGCCGCCGGTTCGGGCGTCTCGGACGCGCCGTAAACCGGCGTAATCCAATAGCTGTCCATCATGCACAGGTCGAACAGCGTTTCATAGCTTTTGGCGACGACGGAGCCGTTCTCTGTTTTGCGAACCTCCCAGTAGGCAAAGGACTTGTCTCCATACGTCTCGGGACATTCGATATCAAGCATATTCTCGGACTGATTATAGTTCGAGCCGTACGGGATCGAAATGGTCGTATATTCACCGGTGGGAGTAGTACGGTAATTAGCGAATACGTTTTTCTTTGACTGGACCGCGTTCACATCGGTAACGATCCTGTCGACCGAGCCCTCTTTGCCGTCGCTCTTTACGGAATCCTTCACGACATAGTCAGGATGATCCGTCCAGTTCAGCACCTCGGCAAAGTTGCTCTCATAGGGAGCGTTCGAAAGAATAAATTCGTCGGTCAGCGCGTAGAAGCCGTCCTTTGTAATACTTGGATTATCGCTGTTCTCGTTGAGGTCGTCGCCGGTCAGCGTACCTTTTTTGACGTAGGTTTTTTCTTCGCCGGTGCGGGAGGTGAAGTTATAGTTGACCGTGTAAGGCAGCTCGGTGACTTCTCGGCGGGCATAGACCGCGATCAGGTGCTGGTTCTTGGTTCTCGAAAGCTGGCTTGCCAGCGATTCGGGAGACCATTCGCCGCCGTTCCAGTTATGCTTGGGGATCAGGTCGTTGTGCTGTTCCTCGTCGATCTCCCACCACTCGGCAAACTCATATTTATAGACCTTGTTATCGATATCCTGCATATACAGCGAGTAGCCGTCGTTCTCGTGCCAAGCGATCTGCGTATGATTCTGATACAAGCTGGGGCTGGAGAAGATCACGTCTTTTCCGCCGTATTCGCCGCTCGGCTTCAGC
>CADBUN010000061.1 GCA_902797825.1 uncultured Ruminococcus sp.
GGCTTGAGGTGTTGTCCAAATCTTCGATTTGGTTAACAACACCCATGCAACAACACTCCAAGAGCGGACACGTGTGTCGGCGATTGGTTTAGTGTCACTGCTGGCGCCTGTCAAGATCGACAACGCAGCTATGCGGAATTTATCACTAATATCTGATTAAATCTTTTTATCAAGGATTAGTATAAAACGCGCGCCCTCGCTTGGACGCGCGTCTTTTTACCGTCTTTTGTTTCTTCTTATGACGCTAAGCCGATCCCCTTTTTGAAAGCGGTTTCCATCTCGGCGGAATTCCGGGAGATGAAAAGCGAAACATACTTGCCGTCGGTACCGACCGAGGATTTCTCGACGATCGCGTACTGCTCGGGATTATAGTTCTTGGTTTCATTGAGCTTGGAATCGCGGCGGTTGTTCAGCGAGGTGGCAATACGCTTGGCAGCGTCGTCATCGGTCGCGAGAACCATGACGATCTCTTCCATATCCACGCCGGAGTTATTGATACCGCCGGCGAATTCTTTCACATCCTCCGCCTTGATCCCATAGAAGCGGTTCAGGTCGGAAGCGTCGGAAAACTCGACCAGATCGGTCACGTGATAGGTTGTTTTAATTCCGCTGAAAATCTCGCTCAGGGGCTTTGCCGTGCTGCCGCAGGCACAGAACAGTAAGGCGCATACGGTGATCAGCGCCATCACACCGATAAATCTTTTCATATCATACCTCCCGGACGGCAAATGCCGTTCCTCTCATACTATGCGTTTTTCTGCAAATAATCCACCCACATTTGGCAGGCTGTATCGTTAAAATGCAGCCCCATCGAATCGGGATCGCTGCACAGGTTCTCGGGCAGGTTACCGTCCTGATCCGCAAATACGGAATACAGGTCAAGATACTTGTAGTGATTCTCTTCACAATAACGCTTGAGCATATCGTCAAACTCTTTGACCAGTTTATTGTTGAAGGTTTCGAGCTGCGCCGACTTGATCATCGGCGTAACCGACTGGATATAAATATGTGCGTCGGGACTCTTCTCGAGGATTTTTCCGACCAGCACCTTACAGCTGTCCATTGCTCCCTTGGTACCGTAGAGCCCGATATCGTTCATGCCCAGCATAATGAACACGTTCGATTTTCCCGTCAGCTGAGCACAATCCTCGGTCAGATGCGTCTCGCCCTGATAATAGGGATGTACCGCTTCGGGGTTGTCGAGCTCCCACAGGGCGTTGGTATATCCGAGGCTGCCGGCGCAGTAGAAGGCCGCGGCGCCGAGGGCTTCGGGATGAGAGGCGCAATAGTAGCTGAGCTTCAACGTTACGCTGTCGCCGACAAATACCGCGTTATCAAACCATTCGGCGCTTTTCGGCGAGGTCGTATCATAGCCGTAGTTCGCCTCGGTCGCTGCGGTCGCCGGCGCTTCGGTGCCGTTTTGTTGATCCGTCCGGGACTTACAGCCGCTCAACAGCAGCGTCACGCTCAAAAGCAGTACCATCACGCAAAGAATAGACTTTTTCATCATCATGATACTTCATCTCCACAAAAGAACAGAATCAATGATATTTTGACACAGTTCCACATGATGTGGACAAAGTATAGCACAAGAAGAAGTCGATATACTTCTTATTTAGAATTATAAATATTGCGGATAAAGAATATTTTTAACGGCGCTTCCCTGCTGAATCCGGTTTTCCTCCAGCGAACGGTTGATCGCGTTCAGCACCCTCTTTTTATCGGCGCTCCATAAGGGCGCCAGGAGCGTTCGCTTATCGCCGTCACCCGTCAGGCGGCAGATCACCACGTGCTCGGGGAGCAGTTCGATACATCGGCACAACAGCCGCGTATACGCGTCGAGCGAGAGGGCTTCGAACACGCCCCGACGGTATTCCTCCGCAAGGTCTGTCCCCTCGATCACGTGCAGGAGCTGGAGCTTGATCCCGTCGGTACGCTGACCGACATAGGCGACCGTTTCGAGCATCATCTCTTCGGTTTCATGCGGCAAGCCGAGGATCACGTGGGTAATCACGCGGATGCCGCGCGCGTGCAGCTTACGGACAGCGCGATCATATACCGAAAGCGGATAGCCGCGCCGAATATACGCAGCGCTGCTTTCGTGGATCGTCTGGAGTCCGAGCTCGACCGTCACGGGCTTTTGGCGGTTGATCTCAGCAAGCAACGCCAGCACCTCGGGAGGAAGGCAGTCGGGACGGGTGCCGACCGAAAGCCCGACGATCTCCTCGGGCGCGATCGCCGCTTCATACAAACCCCGCAGTTCTTCAACCGGGGCATAGGTGTTGGTAAAGGGCTGAAAATACGCGAGATACAACGAATCGGCAGCTTTCTCGCGGACTCTCCCCTTCGCCTGTTCGAGCTGTGCGGCAACGGACAGCGAAGCGCAGGCGGCAAATTCGCCCGAGCCGCCGGCGCTGCAAAAAATACAGCCGCGGGTATCCAGCGTTCCGTCACGGTTCGGACAGGTCATGCCGCCGCTGATGGCAAGGCGATAGACCTTCTTCCCGTACTTTTGTTTATAATATTCGTTTATCGAATTATAATGCTTCATCCTGAAAGAAATCGTATAAGCGCTGTTTATAATCCGGCGCTTCATCAAAGACACAGTGACCGTACTCGCTGCCGTACACATACAGCTTGCAGCCGAGCTTCTCGGCGATACGGCGCGAATGCGCGACCGGGAGTACCCGATCTCCTTCTGAACCGATCACGAACGCAGGACATTTGATCTGTTGGAGCTCGCCGGAAAGATCGAAGCCGTGGATCGCCTGCGTCTGGATGATGAAGCGGCGCAGGTCACGCTCGTCAGCATCGTCGTTCATATGCACCAGCGCTTCCCGAAAGCGTCCGATCGTATTCGGCGAAAACAGGTCGTCGATCATCAGGGCTGTCAGCGCGGTCACATCGCCGCTCTGCGCCGAGCCGATCCAGCGATCCATCAAGTCATATACCGCGTCATCCGCCTTGGCAGAGGTAGAGCCGAGGGCGATTTTATGAACCAGCTCAGGGTTGTCGATCGCCAGACACATCGCCATCATACCGCCCTGTGAAGCGCCGAAGATATCGGCGTCACGGATCCCGAGCGCCTGCATCACCACGGCGGTATCCGCCGCCATTTGGCGTACCGAATAGGGCTCCGGCATATTCTTTCGCCTGTCAAACACATACACGGTGTGCGTATCACAAAAGCACTTATATGCCGACCGGATCGCGATTGCGGAGGGCATCACGCTCTTGACCGAAACGCCCGGAAGGATGACAAACGCGCGCTTTCCGCTCCCAAAGGAGGCGTAATCCATCTCGATGCCGTTCGTACTGACTGTCTCTGTCTTCATTCCATCACCTGCTGTCCTTTTCGATCAATTATACCACAAATTGCGACAAAACTCAACCGTGCAGGCATAGTTGATTTTTTTGACAATCCGATGTATAATAACGCTGTCTGATAATCTAACGAAAGGCAGATCATGATGAAACGATTCTTTACCATCCTCACAGCGGCTCTTTTGATCGTCGCGGCGCTCACCGCCTGCTCGGGCGCCAAGAGCAAGGACCTGAAAGCGATCATGGACAAAATCAACACCGATCAACAGCTGACCGGTCTCAAGCAGATCGAAAGCACCGATGATCTGAACCGCTACTATCAAATCGAAGCGGCTTCTGTCAAGCAGTTCGCCGCAGAGCTGAGTAGCTCCGCCACCGACTATACCGAGATCATCCTGATCGAAGCGGTCGATCAAAGCGCTGCCGACTCGATCAAGAAGCAGCTTGACCTGCGCCTGCGCAACCAGCTGAGCAACGCCAAGAGCTATGCGGCAAACCAAGTCGCGATGATCGAAGCGTGTGAAGCCAAGGAAACCGGCAGCTTCGTCACTCTGGTCATCGGTGACAAGCACGCGGAGATGGAAGCGACAGTCGCAGAAGCGCTCAAATAAGCATCACCAACCAAAGAGGCTGTGAAAAAACGACTATCGTCATCACGAGAAGCAAAGCGACGTGGCGATCCCCTTGGGTTTCATGTATCCTTTGTGGGATTGCCACGGGCTAAAGCCCTCGCAATGACAACGTTTTTTCACAGCCTCTTTTTATTTTTGATCCGACAAAACTGACACTATGTATCGGCATTCAGCTCGATGACGCAGTGATCAAACGCGTTGACGACGGTTGTCTCGCCCCGGGTGCAGATCTGCGGAACCCTGTGGTTGTAAGAACGGTGGACATGACCGTGGACAAACAGCTTCGGACGGTACTTTTCGAGCACGCGGTTGAAGCATTCGAAGCCCCTGTGAGGGATCGTCTCCAGATCGTTGAGGTGGCGCGCAGGAGCGTGCGTCATCAACACGTCGATCCCGCCGCGCCTTTTGATCGAAAACCAGCGTCTGCGGATCCGGCTCTCCATCTGCTTTTCGGTATACATATACTTGCCGTCGCGGTATTTATAGGAGCCTCCGAGCCCGAGGATGCGCAAGCCGCCCACCTCGACCACCTTATCCTCCGCACAGATACAGCCCGTCGGCATTCGCTTATGGACATCATCGTGATTGCCGTGAATATACACCAGCGGACAATCCGCCATCGTCACGAGAAACTCCAGATACTCGACGCTCAAATCACCGCAGGCGATAATCAGGTCAAAGTCGCTGAGCTTTCCGGGACGGTAATAATCATATAGCGCCTTTGACTCTTCATCCGAGACCGCCAGGATCCTCATGTCTCGTCACCGGCTTTCTTCTGTGCCTCCTTGACGATATCGTTCTGTGATTTTTCGATGCCGGCGGTATCGACGGTCGCCTTGCCCATCGGGCTTAGCTCGTCATATGTGGGGATTTCGCCGATCACGTTATCGACGAGATAATCCATGTTGATGATCTCGTCGAGCGTCAGCGACTTTTGCTGTTCTCCGATCACCTCGCCGGACTGCGTCGTCAGCGGCGTCAGGAAGGGGATACAGATATTCTGACGGATGCTTTCCTTGAGAAAGTCTACCAGTCGGCGCGAAGGGATCGACAGCGCTTCGCTGCACCAAACGTCAACCACACCGGCGGACATCCCCCAGTAGTAATTGAGCGCCTTATCGCTCTTGATATATTCCATTTGCAGAGATTTATCGAAAATACGGCTGAGAATCTCTTCATAATACTTGCCCCAGCACCAGACGGAATCCACCAGCACCTCGCGCTCATCACCGTTGACGTAGGAGAGCCCGTAGGTATCACGGTCATCCTCCAGGAATTTGGAGGTATCCTGCGAGGAGATAAAGTGGATATCCTGTTCCGCAAGCGCCTTAGCTGCCTCGTCGGCGCCCTTGACGGACGCCCATTCCAGATAGACCTGCGCGCGGGGATTGATCATCTGAGCGCCCAGCGCAAAGGCGTTGATCCCGGCGATCTGACCGTAGATCGGATAGTCGCAGACATAACCCAGCTTGCCGCTGTGGGACAGGGAACCGGCGACCGCGCCGAGGATGAACTTCGCCTCGTACATCCTGGCGTAATACGTCAGGATATAGCGGTGGCTGAGGTTCAGCGAGCAATTCAGGATGATCACGTCGGGATACTCGACCGCCGCCTTGACGCTCGCTTTAATCAGACGCGGCGAGGTGGTGAAGATGACCTCGCAGCCATCCTCGATCGCCTTGACGATCACCTCGTAAGGATCGCCGTCGAGCGCGTGAGGATAGGTCACGGTATCAATCTTGTCCTCGAACTTCTCCTGCACATAGATTCTGCCCTCTTCGTGCTCGTGCACCCATCCGGATTTTGCCGGCGTACCGTCATAGACGAAGGCAACCCGCATAGCGCGCGAGAGGTTCGGCGCGAGGACGAGCGACATCAAGCCCTGACGCAAGCCCTTGGATTCTTCGGGCGGATCGGTTTTCAGCTCGATCGGCTTTTCGGCGTCGTTGAGCTCGACGTCCTCCCACATTTTGCTCAGGTTCTTCTTGATATCATCAGCGTCGGAGGCGATCAGCTCCTCATAGTGATAGATTTTCAGGTAGCTGAGCATCGCGTCGCCGATTGTAGACTGGAGCTTGTTTCCGCCGCTGTTCAGATACGCCTTTTCGAATTTATAATATGCCGCGGCAAAGGTACGCTGTTCGTCAACCGTCCATTCTTCATCAAACCCCTTGCCGAGCAGCGTCAAAAGCTCGGTATAACAGCCACGCTTGCTGAATTCGATGAAATTGATCTTGCTGTACTGATAGAAAGCGACGAATTCGTAGTAAAGCTCGACCTCTTCGCTGCCATCGCGCTCGGGCATGATACGGGTGACGACGCCCTCGATCGTGTCCGCGCCGAAGAATTTCAACACGCTGACGCGCTTGTTTCCCTCAAGGACATAAAAGCGGTTCATATATTCGAACGCCTTGATCGGATCATGGATCCCCTCGTTGAGATGCGCCTCACAAAGATGCTTCCACTTCACCGCGAACTCAGTATTTTCCTCCAGAATCGGCATGAAATTCGCCGCAAAGGCGGAGGAACGTCCGCCGGTTTTGGTACCGACGATCTGTTTGATCGGGATCGACACCAAGCCGAGATTCACCACGGTTTTTGATTTTTCGGCAGGCAAGATTTCATCGAGTACGGGGAGCTGAGTCGATGCGCCGTCGGATTTTTTCGACTGCAGTTCCTTAAGCCCGAGCTTCAAAGCGTCTTTATAATTGGTTTCAGCCATCTGTATCATCCTTTCCGGAACACTCCGGTCTTTTTTTATCAAGGGCAGCGGTTCTCTTGCGCTGATGCGAAAAGCCCTCTATCGCTATCGGTCGCTGATATCCGGTATAATCCTCTTATCACGGATCGGGATATCCGCCGGCTTTGTCACCTGCGGGCGGTATCTACTATCCAGTATAATACATCCGACGAAGGTTGTCTAGGGTTACTTTGGTTGATTTTTCCGAATGATCCTGTATCTCTCAAAACATAAGGCGTGAGATTTCTCCCACGCCTTTACGATGTGTCATGACGGATATCCGTCAGATAACGGTTTTCAGATAATCGGTGATCTCCTGTTCGGTGGTCATCGCCATCACCTTGGCGGCTACCTCGTCCGCCTCTGCCTTAGTCCATTTGGCAATGCATTTGCGCACCTTGAGCACGCTGACGGCAGACACCGAGAATTCGCTCAGTCCGAAGCTCATCAGCAGCGGTACCATCATCGGGTTGGCGGCAGCCTCGCCGCACATACCGACCGGGATCCCTGCCTTGACGCCGTTCTCGATAATGCTCTTGATCAGCCGCAGGACGGCAGGCTGGAAGGGAGAGTACAGATAACCGACGTCGGAGTTGCCGCGGTCACACGCCATCGTGTAGCCGGTCAGGTCGTTGGTGCCGATGGAGAAGAAGTCTGCTTCCTTCGCCAGCAGGTCGGCGATCACGCCGGAGGCGGAGGTCTCGGTCATCACGCCGACAGGGATTTTTTCGTTAAAGTCGATCCCCGAGGCACGCAGGTCGGACTTGGCTTCTTCTACCAGCGCCTTGCCCTCGCGCAGCTCTTCGACCGCCGTGATCAGCGGGAACATGATGCGCACATCGCCGAACGCGGAGGCGCGCAGGATCGCCTTGATCTGTGACTTGAACATATCGCGGTGCTTTAAGCAATAGCGGATCGCGCGGAAGCCCATAAAGGGGTTCTCTTCCTTCTCCAGACCGAGATACGGAATCTCCTTATCGCCGCCGATATCCAGCGTGCGAATGATGAGCGGCTTGCCCTTAAGTACGACGGCGGCTGTCTTATACGCCTCGAACTGTTCGTCCTCGGTCGGCAGGGAGGTACGGTCCATAAAGAGGAACTCGGTGCGGAAAAGTCCGACGCCCTCGCCGTCCTTTTCCATCGCCTTGGCGGCGTCCTTGGGAGTACCGATATTACAACAGAGCTCATAAACCTCGCCCGACGCGGCGGCGGTAGGCTTGCCGCGGTAGAGCTCGAGCTCGCGCTTCTCCCTGAGATAGGTATCGCGCTTGGCGGTATAGGCGTCGATCTGCTCCGCCGTCGGGGCGGTAATCACGTCGCCGGTAAAGCCGTCGGCAATGATCTGTTCGCCGGAGCTGAGCTGGCTGAGCGCGTTCGGCACGCTTAATACGGCAGGAATCTCCATCGCACGCGCCAAAATCGCGGAATGAGAGGTCTGGGAACCGGTCTCGGTGATGATACCGGCGATATTCTCCTTCTTGATACCGGCGGTCATCGAGGGCGTCAGCTCCCTGACGACCAGCACGGTTCCTGCGGGAGCGTCGCTGATCTTGACCTCCCGGACGCCGAGCAGGATCCCCAGCAGGCTGTCGCGGATATCCTTGACATCCGCCGCGCGCTGCATGGTCAGATCATCGCCTGTCGCCGTAAACATATCAATAAACATCTGACAAATCTGCTCCACCGCCGCCTCGGCGCACTGGTGAGCCTTGATCAGATTCTCGATTTCACCTTTCATGAAGGGATCGCTGATGATCGCGATATGTCCCTCCAAAATCTCTGCTTCCTTATCGCCGGTCGTCTTGCGCACCGCGTCCGCCTGTGCGAGCGTGTTGGCGGTAAACTGATCAATCGCGCTGTGAAAGCGCTCGATCTCCGCGTCAACGTCCGCGACCTCACGGGGCGTATAATCCAGCTTTTGGTCAAGGATCAGCATCACTCTGCCGATACCGTAGCCCTCGGAAGCTCCTAATCCTTTCATCATTTTTATCACCTCTGATAGGGTATATTGCCGCAGTCCGAAAAGACTGCGGACAATTCAGTTAAAATACATTTGCGAGGGACAAAAGCTCGTGCATCCATCCGATAATCGGTTGAGATCGCCACGTGGCTGAGGTCCCTCGCAACAACGCATACGATGAATTATTCGCCGAAGCCGCTTTCGATCATCTCTACCGCTTCGTTCAGCGCAGCCTCTTCATCGGGACCGCTGCAAATAACCTCAACCTCATTACCGCACTTGATGCAGGCGGCGATGATGTTCATCAGGCTCTTGGCGTTGACGTCCTTGCCGTTCACTCTCAGGGTGACGTCGCACTGGCGCTTCATCATCGCGGCGGCAAAAACATTCGCGGGGCGCATATGGAAGCCCTGTGCGTTAACGATTGTGACTTTTTTCGATACCATAGCATTTTACTCCTTTGCTTTCAGTTTGTGCTTATTTCAATCATGATAGTTCTATGATCATGTTTGTTCCATCGCTGATTTTTCGATGGATTATGCTTCCTTCGGAATCGGTCTCTTAAGGATGAGCAGCATCAGCATACCGACGACTGAGCCGACCACCAGCGCCAGGAAGTACATTCCCGGATTACCGATGGTGGGCAGGACGAAGATACCGCCGTGGGGCGCCTTCAGCGTGCAGCCGAACAGCGCGGACAACGCACCGGCGCAGGCGGAACCGACCAAGCAGCTCGGGATTACCTGCAGCGGATGACCTGCGGCATAAGGGATCGCGCCCTCGGTAACGAAGGACAAGCCCATGATATAGTTAACAGGTCCGCTCTTTCTCTCTTCGGGCGTCCATCTGTTCTTAAAGATCGTGGTCGAAAGCGCGATAGCGATCGGGGGAACCATGCCGCCGATCATAACAGCGCCCATGATGATAAAGGCAGGATCGTTGGGGTTGCCGCTCTCGAGCGCGTCAGTCAACAGCGCGGTAGCGGTTACGTAGGCAGCCTTGTTGAAGGGACCGCCCATATCAATTGCCATCATACCGGCAAGCAGCGCGCAGACAGGAACGAGCAGCGCGGGCTGACCTGCCATCCAGTTAATCCCGTTCTTTAAGCCGGTGTTGATGATACCCATAATCGGGTTGACAGCACACATCATCACGCCGACGATGCCTAAGCCTGCCAGCGGATAGATCAGGATCGGTTTGATTCCCTCAAGAGCGTGCGGCAGGTGGTTACACGCCTTCATGACCAGCTTGAGCAGCCAGCCTGCCAGGAAGCCTGCGAGCAGAGCGCCCAAAAAGCCGGAGGGGATCGCTTCCGCTACGCCTGCTTTCAGGGCGTCATCGCCTGTCAGCGCGGCAGGATTCGCGAAGGTAGCGCCGGAGGCAGCCAGCGCGCCGCCGACAAAGCCGACCAAGAGACCGGGACGATCAGCGATAGACTTGCCGATAAAGCCCGCAAGGATCGGGAGCATGAAGCCGAACGCTACGCCGCCGATATTCTTGAACCATGACGATACGGGTGTTCCCGTGCCGAAGCCGCCGTCCTGAGGAACACCGGCAAACGAGTCGATCAAAAAGGCGATCGCGATGAAGATACCGCCTGCCACAACGAACGGAAGCATATGGCTGACGCCGTTCATCAGATGCTTATAGAATTTGCGGCCGGCGCTCTCGCCGTCCGAGGAAGCCTCGCTCGATTCCGCCTTCTTATCGCTGTGGAATACGGGAGCTTCTTTGTTGACGATCTTGTTAATCAGTTCCTGCGGCTTATGGATACCGTCGGCAACCTTGGTAGAATAGACGGGCTTGCCGTCAAAGCGCGCTGTTTCAACATTCTTGTCAGCCGCGATGATGATACCGTCACAGTTAGCGATTTCTTCGGCGGTCAGGACGTTCTTCGCGCCGCCGGAGCCGTTGGTCTCGACCTTGATGGAGATTCCCATCTCGTCGCCTGCCTTTTGCAGCGCTTCAGCCGCCATGTAGGTATGGGCGATACCGGTAGGACAGGCGGTAACGGCGAGCACCTGATAGCCGTCTTTCTTCGCGGCGGGAGCGGCAGCTTCCTCGGGGAACTGAGCCGACTCCTGCTTGTCGATGATGTCGAGGAACTCCTTGGGCGTCTTTGCCGCCTTGAGCTTCGCGGTAAAGTCCTCATGCATGAGCATCTGCATGAGTCTGGCGAGCACCTCAAGGTGCACGTCGCCGTCCATGGTGGCGGCGATCATGAAGATCAGCTTGCAGGGAGCGCCGTCGGGCGAATCATAATCCACGCCGTCGGGAACGGTAATCGCCGCAAGCGCCGGCGCCTTGACGGCTTCGCTCTTGGCGTGAGGGATCGCTACCTCCATTCCGATCGCGGTAGTACCCATCTCTTCACGCTTGAGGATCCCTTTCTTATACGCCGCTACGTCCTTCAGGTTCCCGCATTTTTGATGCAGGGCAACCAGCTCGTCGATAGCCGCGCTCTTTGATGAAACCTTGGCATTGAGCTTAATGCCGTTGGATTTCAACAAATCAGTAATACGCATAAATACTCTCCTTTCTTATTTTTGTATCTCACATAAACTGATGCCGATTATAATTGAGCTAAGACCTCTTCGATCTTCTCTCTTGTTGCCAGACCGGGCAGGAACGACGTCGCGTTGCCGCAGGCGGAGCCGAGCTTCAGCGCATAGCCGTAGTCACCGGTCTTTTGGTATCCTGCGATAAAGCCGGCTACCATGCTGTCACCGGCGCCGACCGTGCTGATCACGGGCTGCTTGAGGGTTCCGCAGGTATGGACGCCGCCGGTCTCGTCAAGGAGCAGCGCGCCCTGGCGCCCGAGGGACACGATCACGTTGCGCGCGCCCATCTCCTGCAGCTTGCCGGCGTATTTGACGACATCCTCCTTGCCGTCCACTTCCTTATGGAAGATTTCGGAAAGCTCCATGCGGTTGGGCTTGATCAGGAAAGGATGCTTGCTCAGCGAGTTGACCAAAAGCTGTTTGGTCGCGTCTACGACGATCATAATATTCTTATGTCCGACGCGCTCAAGCATCCGCTCGTATACATCGTCGGGACAGGTCTTGGGGATACTGCCGGCGAGCACGAGGGTATCGCCGTCCTGAATGCCGTCGAGCTTAGTCATCAGCTCCTCGAGCGCCGCTTCGGGGATATCGGGGCCCTGACCGTTGATCTCGGTCTCGCCGCCGGACTTGATCTTGATGTTGATTCGGGTGAAGCCCTCGCTCAGGCGGATGAAATCGGTACGGATACGGCTGTTGCGAATTCCCTTCTCGATCGCGTCGCCGGTGAAGCCGGCGATAAAGCCGAAGGCGGTGCTGTTCAGATCGAGCTCTGCGAGCACCTGAGAAACGTTGATGCCTTTACCGCCGAAATAGAATTCTTCGCTGTCGGAGCGGTTCGTAATATTAAAACGCATCGTTCCGTTGAAGCGAACCACATAGTCTATAGAAGGACTGAGCGTCACGGTATAGATCATTTGTTAACCTCCTTAATAATCGTTTTTTCACTGTATTGTTGATCCGGACACGCATCGGTGATGATGCAGCCGATTCTTAACGGTGCAAAGGTGACCGCGCATACCCGGCGAAACTTCGTATGATCCGCCAGGACAAAGGTCATATAGCTGGCTTTGACAGCCGTTTCCTTCAGTCGCGCTTCGTCGATATCCGGGGTGGTGAAGCCGGCGTTCATGTCGATCCCGTTGGTACCCATAAACGCCTTGGTGAAGTTGAGCCCTTCCAGGCTCTTGACGCCCAAGGTACCGATCACCGCCTCGGTCAGCGGCTTGATCCTGCCGCCGATGATATAGGTCTCAACGCCCTTTTGCAGCAGCCGCTGGGCATGGATGATGCCGTTGGTCACGAAGGTCGCCCTGCTTTTGCCGATGAAATCGACCAGCCGCAGAGTGGTGGTGCCGGCGTCGATAAAGACAAAATCATCATCGCTAATCAAGGTCGCCGCATAACGCGCAATCGCGGTTTTCTCTTCGCTCATGGTGTTGGCGCGGTTGGCGACGTTGGTTTCATAGATGCCGGAGCTCTGTGTCAATGCGGTCGCGCCGCCGAACACCTTATTGAGCTTTCCCATATCCGCGAGGGCGTTCAGGTCGCGGCGGATCGTCGATTCGGAAATATTCAGCTGTTGGGAAAGCTCCGTGACGGTCACCGCGTTGCGGTCGCTGAGGATCTGCAGGATCCGCTGATACCTTTCCTCACTCAGCATACTTCTCACCTCTTGATTGCATTATAGCACCACCTCATTCAAAGTCAAGCAAATTCGATCAATTTCTTTCACGAAACGCACGATTTGTAGAGAGTTATTAAAAGTTTCAGAATATTTTATTTATATTGCCTAAGCCGTTTTCAGGGAATTTGCTCGAATTTGCTCATCTTATGTTATTTCTCCGATCAAAGAGCAAGCGCGGTGCTGTTACTCCGAACACCGATTCGGTATGTTTATTCATCCTCGGTCTTGACATCCGAACGAGAAAGGGGTACAATAAAGAGGCAAACTGATACGGAGGCTTAGCTCAGCTGGTGAGAGCGCCTGCTTCACACGCAGGAGGTCACTGGTTCAAGTCCAGCAGTCTCCACCATTAACAAAAGAGGGAGAACCCAAAAGGTTCTCCCTCTTTTGTTATATATAACGGCAAAGTGGAGACTGCTGTGACTTGAAGGCGAGCGTACCGAGGTTCGAGCCGCGCGAAGAACCGAAGGTAATACTAATCCTTAATAAAAACCTTTATCATCTATTGCGATAAATTCCGCATAGCTTTGTTGAGCTCCTTGACATACGACAGTA
>CADBUN010000062.1 GCA_902797825.1 uncultured Ruminococcus sp.
ACCGGCAAGGAGCTCGAGCATAACCTCGACGAGGTGCATATCACCGTCAACAAGAACACCATCCCCGGCGAGCCGCTCTCTCCGTTCGTCACCTCCGGTATCCGTATCGGTACCGCCGCGGTGACGACGCGCGGTCTGAACGAGGCGGATATGGACGTGATCGCCGAGTGCATCAGCCTCGTGATCAAGGACTTCGAGGGCAACAAGGACGCCGTGCTCGAGAAGGTCGCGGCGCTGTGCGCGAAGTATCCGCTGTACGAATAATATCATCATTTTAAGGAGCACAGCGACGTGAGAATCCCTTTCTCACCGGCGCCGGGCTCCTTTTCATCAAACCTCTTTCTCGTCCGCTTTGTGAGAAAGATATTCTTCCGGAGGAATTCTTATGCAAACTCCCCTTGCCGACCGGCTGCGTCCCGAGAGTCTCGACGATATCGTCGGTCAAAAGGAGCTTTTGGCTCCCGGACGACCGCTCCGCAAAATCATCGAGAGCGGCAGCATCCCCAACCTGATCTTTTACGGACCGTCGGGCGTAGGCAAAACGACGCTCGCGTCCTATATCGCGCGCATCACGAACCGCCGCTTCAAGAAGCTCAACGGCACCACGGCTTCGACCGCCGATATCAAAGAGATTGTCTCGTCCCTCAATACCTTTGAGGGCCTGAACGGCGTGCTGCTCTACCTCGACGAGATTCAGTATCTGAACAAGAAGCAGCAGCAAACCCTGCTCGAATTCATCGAAAACGGCTCGATCACCCTGATCGCTTCGACAACCGAGAATCCCTATTTCTATATCTACAACGCGATCCTTTCGCGCTCTACGGTGTTCGAATTCCGTCCCGTGGAGCCTTCGGAGGTGCTGCGCGCGGTCGATCGGGCGATCCGTATTCTGTCGGAGGAAAAGGGGAAGGAGATCGTCTTTTCCGACGCGGCAAAGGCGCATATCTGCGCCGCCTGCGGCGGCGACGTCCGCAAGTCGCTCAACGCGGTTGAGCTTTGTGTGCTGGCAGGGGAGGGAGAGGAGACGATCACGGTTGACGAGGCGCTGGCAAAGGCTCTCACCCAGCGCTCCGGCGCGCGCTACGACCGTGACGGCGACGCGCACTATGATGTGATCTCCGCCTATCAAAAGAGTATGCGCGGCTCCGACGTTGACGCGGCGCTGTTTTATCTGGCGCGGCTGGTCGAAGCCGACGACCTGATCTCCGCGTGCCGCCGGCTGGTGGTCTGTGCCTGCGAGGACGTCGGGCTCGCCTATCCGCAGATCATCCCCATCGTCAAATCGTGCGTCGATATCGCGATGCAGGTCGGATTCCCCGAGGCGCGGATTCCCCTCGCCGACGCGGTCATCATGGTGTGTCTCGCGCCGAAGTCCAACTCCGGCGTGAACGCGATCTCCGCGGCGCAGGCGGACGTGAGGGCAGGGCTCGGTCAGGTGGTGCCCCGTCAGCTGCAAAACAAGCATTATGACGGCGAGGAGCGCGCCGAAAAGGGACAGAACTACCTCTATCCCCACAGCTTCCCCCATCACTGGACGCCCCAGCAATACCTGCCCGACGATATCCGCGATCATACCTATTATGAGTTCGGCGACAACAAGACCGAACAGGCGTATCAGGCGTATTGGCAGAAGATCAAAAACAGCTGAACAGTTATGAAAAACACCGTGTTGTCATGAGTGCAACACGGTGTTTGCGCTTATTAGCCAAAAATTCGGGGTTAATCTTGTGCATTTTACAGAGAAGTATAATTCTTGAACAGAAATTTATATTTGACATTATATGTTAAGATTTATATTAACTAGGATTAGCTAGAATTAACATGAAAAGGAGGGAACTATCATGAGATTATCCGGTAAACAAACCAAGCGCGCGGTTTCGCTGCTGCTGTGCTTGGCGCTGCTCGTTTCGATGCTGGCGTTCGCCCTTACCGTTCGCGCGGAAGAGGTCGGGGAGCCTGTCGGAACCGAAGCGGAAAACCTTGCTTATGATAGCTCAAACAGCAACGATGACTTGACGAAGTCACAGGAGCTTGCCGGTACCGGCGCAGCAGGCGACTATGTCTACTGCAACAACACGGCAGGCTGGTCCACCGTTACCGCTTATATGTGGAACAAGGCTGCGAACGGCAACTCCAACACCGGCTGGCCGGGCGCGGCGATGACCAAGGTAAGCGGCAACATCTGGCGTTATCAGGTGCCGCGTGATGATCTTGACATGATTATCTTCAGCCAGAGCGGCAATAGCCAGACCGGCGATTTGACCTATCCCGGCGCAGGCTATATCTATGACAACTCCACCAAACAGTGGAGCAAGTATGATCAGGCGCCTACCACCCAGACGCCCACCTCGGGCGGCGCCAATCCCACCACTGCTCCTCAGCCCACGCAGAGTGGCTCTACCTCCGGCAAGACATATGTCTACTGTGAGAACGAGGCGGGCTGGAGCACCGTCACCGCCTATATGTGGATCGGCGGCTCTCAGAGCGGCGGCAACGCGAGCTGGCCGGGCAAGGCGATGACCAACATCGGCGGCAACATCTGGCGCTATGAGGTGACCAATTCGAGCTGGAATATGATTATCTTCAGCCAGAACGGCAGCAACCAGACCACTGACCTTTCCTTCCCCGGCAAGGATTATATCTGGAACAACAAGACGAATTCCTGGAGCATCTATGATACCTCGCCCCTGCAGGTAGGCTCCTTTACGACCGATGTCGAATCGCCCCAGTATAACGGCGTGGGCATCACCCTTTCCGCTTCCGCGGAAGGTCAGGGAACCGTCTACTACAAGTTCTCTGTGACCAACAGCAACGGCGCTACCACCGTGCTCAGCGATTATTCCACCGCGAATGCGGCACAGTGGATTCCGCAGGTTGTCGGTACCTACACCCTTAACTACGAATTCAGAGACGCTGCAGGCAACACCAACAAGCGCACCAAGACCTATGTGATCGAGGACGGGCTTTCTTCCGTAGCGCCCTACATCAAGACCGTCACCCCGAACGGCGGCGAGATTCAGAACAACAAAACCTGCAATCTCAGCGTAGCGGCAGGCGGCGGCTTCACCGGTACGAACCTGCTGTTCTACAAGTACACCGTCAAGGACGCAGCCGGCAACACCGTCAACACCCCCTACTATACCCGCAACACCGCCTATTCCTTCAAGCCCACCTCGCTCGGCGCGTACTCCGTTACGGTCAGCGTGCAGGGCTCCGATAACAAGACGATCGAGCGCACCTATCACTTCACCAGCGTAGGCTCCGTCACCCCGACGACGGCTCCGGCTACCCAGCCGCCGACAACGGCGCCCAAGCCCACCCAGACGCCTGCGCCGACTCAGGCGCCGACGCAGCCGCCCACCAGCGCTGGCTTTATCAACTACGGCGACGCGGATGACGACGGCGACATCACCATCCTCGACGTCACCTACATCCAGCGTTACGACGCCCTTGTCCAGCTGCCCTCGCCGCTGAACGAGCGCAACGCGGACGTTGACGCCGACGGTATCGTTACGATTGTTGACGCGACGTATATTGAGCGATATGAAGCGGGAGTCATCGACAGATTCCCCGCGGAAGCGTAAAGGAGGTAACAGATAATGAAGAAGCTTTCTCGTATTCTGGCGCTGTTGATGTGCCTTGCGATGATCATCTCCGTTGCCGTTATCTCTGCACAAGCGGCTGATGAAGAAATCGCCGATGTCGCTGCCGACGCCGACGTCGCTCAGACCGGCGCGGACAGCATCATCATCCATGTAAAGAGTACCGATAAGGTTCCCTATATCTACTATTGGAACGCGCTCCCCACCAACAAGGAGACCTCCTATCCCGGCGTCAAGATGTCGCTGGATCCGACACAGGGACAGAATTGGTATACCTATTCGTTCGCCAATACCTCAAAGATCAATTTCATCCTGACCGACGGAACCTCGAACCTTTCCGGTCAGATTTCGAAGGAGCTTACCCGTAACGCCGGTGAGTGGTGGTACAGAGACGGCCGTTTCCGTTCGAAGAACCCCGAGATCGCCGATGATTACACCAGCGTCGATATGCGTCAGGACACGATCTACTTTGTCATCACCACCCGTTTCTTTGACGGCGACAAGGGCAACAACGTCCACTGCTGGGAAGACCAAAAGGCGAACAACCCCGACTCCGATCCCGCGTGGCGCGGTGACTTCAAGGGACTTGCCGACAAGCTCGATTATATCAAGGCGCTCGGCTTCTCCGCTGTCTGGATCACCCCGGTTGTTGAGAACGCCTCCGGCTATGACTATCACGGCTACCATGCCCTTGACTTCAGCAAGGTCGATCCCCGTTATGAGAGCGACGACTTCACCTATGAGGATCTGATCGCCGCCGCTCATGAAAAGGGCATGAAGATCGTACAGGACGTCGTATGGAACCACACCAGTAACTTCGGTGAGGCTACCCTCGCGCCCCTGTTCACCAAGAACTATGACGCCGACCTTTCGGACATCGAGGCTTGTATGGTTCCCTCCAAGGAGCTGCTCGACTATAACAACGTCAAGACGCCTGCCGCGTATTATAACCTTACTCCCCAGCAGCAGTACGACTCCCGTCTGCAGCTGATGAAGCAGACCAACGGTCATACCGACATGGTTTCCTATGATAAGGTTTCCAATCCCAACAACTACTATCACAACGGCTATTTCGCCAGCCTGAACTGGGATGATTATACCTGTAAGTTCTGTCAGATCGCGGGCGACTGCGTTGACGTGAACACCGAGAACAAGGCGGTCGCGGATTACACCGTAGACGCGTATTCCAACTATCTCGATATGGGCGTTGACGGCTTCCGTGTCGATACCGTCCGCCATATCCCCAGAATTTCTCTGAACAAGTGGTATAACGACCGCATCAACGCTGCCGCGAAGTCCGCCGGCAACAACAACTTCTATATGTTCGGTGAGGTCTGCTGCCGTTACAGCCAGACCTGGTACCGCGACAACGCGAGCGAATCCGTCCAGTTCTATACCTGGGATGATTCTACCACCGATCTGAACAAGCTGTCGGATAAGACCGACGCGGCTTCGATCAAGTCGAATATCCAGAACGCGATTTCCTTCTGTACGAATCATGTCAGCTGCTCCGGTCAGCCGACCTCGTCCAACGCGTTCCTCAACGGCGTTAACTATCATACGCCCGACTACTCCAAGAACTCCGGCATGGGCGTCATCGACTTCACCATGCACTGGCAGTTCGATTCGGCGAACGGCGCGTTCGGCGCGGCGCTCGCACAGGATCAGTATAACAACGACGCGACCTGGAATGTCACCTATGTCGAATCTCACGACTACTCCCCCGACCAGAACCAGAAGCAGCGCTTTACCGGCGGCACCCAGACCTGGGCGGAGAACCTCAACCTGATGTTCACCTTCCGCGGTATCCCCTGCCTGTATTACGGCGGTGAGATCGAGTTCCAGAAGGGCAAGATCATCGACGAAGGCCCCAACATCGCGCTGTCGAATTCCGGCCGTGCGTACTTCGGCGATAACATCGAGGGTACCGTCAACACCACCGGCTTCTCACAGTACAGCAACGCGACCGGTAAGTTGGCGACTACGCTGAACAGCACCCTCGCTAAGCATCTGCAGAAGCTCAACGCGATCCGTCGCGCGGTTCCTGCGCTCCAGTTAGGTCAGTACACCACCAACGGCAGCTATGTCAGCGGTAACATGGCGTATATCAGACGCTACACCGGCAGCTACACCGATCCCGATACCAAGCAGACCTCGAACGTGGATTCCGTCGCTTGTGTATCCGTGACCGACGGCGCTTCCTTCAAGGGTATCCCGAACGGCACCTATGTAGACGCTGTCTCCGGCGACAGAAAGACCGTCTCCAACGGCACCCTGTCCGTTCCCTCTACCGGTAAGGGCAATATGCGCGTTTACGTGCTGCTCAACAGCGGCTCCAAGGTCAACGGAGCGGTAGGCCCCTCCGGTCAGACTTATCTGAAGTAATTCGACTTCCCCGGAAGTTCCATCCGTGATACGCATCATGCTGTTTCGGCATGATGGATGACGACAAAAGCTCCCCTTCTCGCAAGGGGAGCTTTTTGCTGTGCCTGATCGGGAACGGAATGCTACCGGTTGCATGATCATACACTCATACTGCGCATCAATCCGAAAAACCGCAGGGTTCTTTATGAAAAAATGCGCCACGCCGCCTTTACTTTGTGTTTCTGTTGTGCTATAATACTACAGAATAGGGAAATCTTCCATTTGAAAGGAATATGAAACATGAATGCTAACATCTATCGCTCCGTTACCTGCGGAGATCTGCGAGAGAATCATATAGGCGAGGAGGTGCGGATCGCCGGTTGGGTGGAGAACATCCGCGACCACGGCGGCGTCCTGTTTATCGACGTCCGCGACCAGTACGGCGTGACGCAGGTCGTCATCCATGACGACGCGCTGCTCGAGGGCGTGAACCGCGAGTGCACCGTCTCGATCTCCGGCAAGGTCGTCAAGCGCGACGAGGAGACGATCAACCGAAAGATCGCCACCGGTACCGTCGAGATCGTTGCCGAAACGCTGACCATCCTCGGCAAGTGCACCAACAACCTCCCCTTCGAGGTGGTTTCCTCTACCGCGACGAACGAGGATATCCGCCTGAGATACCGCTTCCTCGACCTGCGTAATCCGAAGGTTCACAACAACATCCTCCTGCGCTCACAGGTAATTTCCTTCCTGCGCACGAAGATGACCGAGATGGGCTTTATGGATATCGCCACCCCCATCCTGGGCGTGTCCTCGCCCGAGGGCGCGCGCGATTACCTGATCCCCTCGCGTAAGCATCACGGCAAGTTCTATGCCCTGCCTCAGGCGCCGCAGATTTTCAAGCAGCTGCTGATGGTATCCGGCTTTGATAAATATTTCCAGATCGCGCCCTGCTTCCGCGACGAGGACGCCCGTGCCGACCGTTCGCCCGGCGAGTTCTATCAGCTCGACTTCGAGATGGCGTTCGCGACGCAGGAGGACGTCTTTGCGGTAGCGGAAGAGGTGCTCTATGAGACCTTCCGCAAATTCTCCGATAAAGAAATCAGCAAGCCGCCCTTCCGCCGTATCTCCTACGCGGAAAGTATGCTCAAATACGGCACCGACAAGCCCGACCTGCGCAATCCGCTCGAGATCGTCGAGATCTCCGATATGTTTGAAGAAACCGACTTCAAGCCCTTCCTCAAGAAGTGCGTCCGCTCGATCAACGTGCCCGGCGCCGCCTCCTGCTCCAAGAGCTGGTTCAAGAAGATGGAAGAGTTCGCGCTGTCCATCGGCATGAAGGGGCTGGGCTATGTTAAGGTCACCGACGACCTGCTCTTTGACGGCCCGATCGACAAGTTCTTAAAGCCCGGCGACAGGGAAGAGCTCATCCGCCGCAACGGCTCCAAGGCAGGCGACGTGATCTACTTCATCGCCGATACCGCCGCCGAAGCGCCCAAGCTCGCAGGTCAGATTCGCACCGAGGTCGCCACGCGCCTTGACCTGATCGACAAGAGCCGCTTTGACTTCTGCTTCATCGTCGATTTCCCGATGTTTGAGCAGGACGAAGAGAGCGGTCAGATCATCTTTACCCACAACCCGTTCAGTATGCCGCAGGGCGGTATGCAGGCGCTGCTCGAGAAGGATCCCTGCGAGGTTCTCGCTTACCAGTACGATATCGTGTGCAACGGCGTCGAGCTTTCGTCCGGCGCGGTCCGTAACCACGACCTCGATATCATGATCAAGGCATTCTCGATCGCCGGCTATACCGAGGATGACCTCAAGGCGAAGTTCCGCTCCCTGTATACGGCGTTCCAGTACGGCGCGCCGCCTCATGCCGGTATGGCGCCCGGCGTCGACCGTATGCTGATGCTGCTGACCGAGGAGGAGAATATCCGCGAGGTTATCGCCTTCCCGATGAACTCCAACGCCCAGGACGTCCTGCTCGGCGCGCCGGGTGAGGTCAGCGAACAGCAGCTCAGGGAAGTGCATATCAAAATACGCTGATGATAGCGCTGTCATTGCGAGGGCAAAACACACTTGTTTTGCCCGTGGCAATCCCACAAAGAGGGAATATTTCTTTCTGTTACATCAAGCGGTATTGCCGACAAGGGGATTCCCACGTCGGGATAAATCCCTCCTCGGAATGACAGATTACAATACTGAAAGGAACATATTATGGTAACACGAGAAGATATCGAGAACATCGCGCTGCTGTCAAAGCTGTTTGTCGATGAAAAGGATCTCGACAGCCTTACCGAAGAAATGCAGAAGATCGTTGCCTTTGCCGATACCATCAACAGCGTCGAGGTCAAGAGCGGCGAATTCGATAACATCAACAACCTGTCCAACGCCTTCCGTCAGGATGAGGTGAAGGAATCCCTGCCCGTCGGAGAAATCCTGAAGAACGCCCCCGAACAGGCGGAGGATCACTTCCTCGTCAGAAAGAGAGCGTGACATGGGACAGATCAGACGCATCCATGAGATGCTTATCAACAAAGAGATTACCTGCGTCGAGCTGACAAAGCGTTATCTTGACGCGATCGAAAATTCGAATAAAGAATTAAACGCCTATATCACCGTTACCCCCGAAGTCGCGCTGGCACAGGCGCAGGCGGTAGACAAAAAGCTTGCCGCCGGTGAAGAGATCGGGCTGCTCGAGGGCGTTCCGATGACCTTGAAGGATAATATCTCCACCAAGGGCATCCTCACCACCTGCGCGTCGAAGATTCTCACCGGCTATGAGCCGATCTATGACGCGACCGTCTATGAGCTGCTGCAAAAAGAGGGTGTGGTCATGCTCGGCAAGACCAATATGGACGAGTTCGCGATGGGCTCCTCCTGCGAGACCTCTTACTACGGCGGCGCCAAGAATCCGCACAACCTCGACCATGTCTCCGGCGGTTCGTCGGGCGGCGTAGCGTCCGCCGTCGGCGGCAACCTCGCGGTTTACGGTCTCGGCTCCGATACCGGCGGCTCTATCCGTCAGCCGGCATCCTTCTGCGGCATCGTCGGCTTAAAGCCGACCTACGGCGCGGTATCGCGCTACGGGCTGATCGCGTATGCCAGCTCCTTTGACCAGATCGGCCCGATCACCCATGACGTCGAGGACGCGGCGATCGTGTTTGACGCGATCGCGAAGTATGACGAGCGCGACTCGACCTCTCAGGGCAGCGCGCCCGCTCTTTCGACGCTGAACGATGAGATTGCCGGCAAGAAGATCGGGATCGCGAACCAGTACCTCGACGGCGTCCGCGAGGACGTTAAGCAGGCGGTGCTGGACGCGGCGAAGGCATATGAGCAGATGGGCGCCGAGATCGTGTATTTCGACCTGCCCGAGCTCAAATTCGCCCTGCCGTGCTACTATATTCTCGCGATGGCGGAGGCTTCGTCCAACCTCGGCCGCTATGACGGCATTCGTTACGGCTATAAGGCGGAGCATTATAACGGAACTCACGACATGATCTGCCGTACCCGCTCCGAGGGCTTCGGCAAGGAGGTTCAGCGCCGTATCCTGATGGGCACCTATGTGCTGTCCGCCGGTTACTATGACGCCTATTATAAAAAGGCGGTCAACCTGCGCGGCGCGATCGTCGAGGCGTTCGACCGCGCCTTCGAGAGCTGCGACGCGATCTTGGCGCCGACCGCTCCCGTGACTGCGTTCCCAAACGGCTATCTCTTCGGGGAAGAGACCGACCAGATCGAACAGTATCTGTCCGATATCTGTACCGTACCGGTCAACGCGGCAGGCTTGCCCGGCGTGTCGATCCCCTGCGGCGTCGATCAGGAGGGACTGCCCATCGGTATGCAGCTGATCGGCAAGAAATTCGATGAAAAAACGATCCTCAACCTCGCTTACAAATACGAGCAGGCTGAGCATAAAACGATAGAAACGAAGTGGGGTGTCAAGCTGTGAAATACGAATTGGTAGCGGGCTTTGAAACCCACGTAGAATTACAGACCAACACCAAGATCTTTTGCTCCTGCACCACCAAATTCGGCGGCGATCCCAACACGCATTGCTGTCCCGTCTGTATCGGCTTGCCCGGTACGCTCCCCAAGCTCAACGAGCGCGTGGTGGAATATGCGATCATGGCAGGACTCGCGACCAACTGTGAGATCGCCGAGATCGCCAAGATGGACCGCAAGAACTACTGCTATCCCGATCTGCCCAAGGCGTATCAGATCAGCCAGTATGACAAGCCCCTGTGTGAGCACGGCTATATCGCGCTGTCTAACGGCAGGAAAATCCGGATCCTGCGTATCCATATCGAGGAGGACGCCGGCAAGCTGATCCATAACCACGGCGATACCTATGTCGATTACAACCGCGGCGGCGTACCGCTGATCGAGATCGTCACCGAGCCCGATTTCCGCAGCATTGACGAAGCGAAGGAGTATGTCGAAAAGCTCCAGCAGGTCATGCGCTATATCGGCGTATCCGACTGTCGTATGCAGGAGGGCTCGATGCGCTGTGACGTGAATATCTCCGTCCGCCCCGAGGGAAGTGAGAAGCTCGGCACCCGTACCGAGATCAAGAATATGAACTCCATCACCAATATCGCCAAGGCGATGGAATACGAATATGAGCGCCAGGTCGATCTGATCGAGAGCGGCGGCGAGGTCGTGCAGGAAACCCTGCGCTATGATGACGCCACCGGTACGACCTCTTCGATGCGGTCGAAGGAGGACGCCCATGACTATCGCTATTTCCGCGAGCCAGACCTGGTAACCATCAGCACGCCGAAAGAAAAAATAGAGGCGCTTCGCGCCCGCCTGCCCGAGCTGCCCGAACAGAAGTTCAGGCGCTATACCGAGGATTACGGCATCCCCGAGAAGGACGCCGCCCAGCTGACCAAATACCGCAGCATCTCCGAATACTTCGACAAAGCCGGCGAAGGGCTGAAAACGCCTAAGACCGCCTCGAACTTCATCATCGGTCAGATTTTCCGCCGTCTGGAGACCGAGGCCGATAAGGAGGCGCTGGATATCAAGACGAGCGCCGAACAGCTCAACGAGATGTGTAAGCTCCTTGAAAGCGGCAAGCTGAAGAATAATCTCGCCAAGACCGCGCTGGATAAGATGCTCGATACCGGCAAGCCGGTGACCGACTTCGTCAGCGAAGCGGATATGGCAGGGCTCGACGACAGCACCCTGACCGAATACTGTCAGAACGCGATCAACGCAATGACCGGCGCCGTCAACGACTACAAGAGCGGCAAGGAAAAGGCGCTCATGGCGGTGCTCGGCAACGTCATGAAGCAGAGCCGCGGCAGAGCCGACGCGCCCTCTGTCATCGCCAAGCTAAAGGAACTGATCGGTTAGATGTTGCGTCCGGTTTTTCCTTGTGCGGTCGGTGCTTGACGCCGATTGATGAACGGCTTTTATCAAAGAAAACAGCGCTCCTTTAAAGGGGCGCTGCTTTTTTGAAACCGATGCAACCAAACGGCGGCTTCGTGGATGTATATAGTGAAGGGGGATTGATGATGGCGGAACATCGGTACGCGGGGCTCAGCTTTGAACAGACTGTGCGTCAGTATGCCGACTCGGTGTATACCGCCTGTGTCGTGCGCTTGCAGAACAGCCCCGACGTTGACGACTGTGTACAGAACACCTTTGTCAAGCTCTATCAGAAATCGCCCGCTTTTCATGATGAAAACCACCTCAAGGCATGGTTGCTCCGGGTTGCGATCAACGAGTGTAAGAAGTCCGTCCGCGATCGCCGCCGCTTTCTCCCTCTTGAAACGCTGAAGGAACGCTCCCTTGTGTCAGACAGCACGCGCGCGGAGGATACAAGCGATATCTCCTGGGCGCTGATGCGGCTTGAGCCGAAGTACCGCGAGGTTCTTTTTCTGTATTATATCGAGGGATATAAGGTTGACGAGATCGCCGATATCCTGAGGAAAAAGAGCAATACCGTCAAGTCGCTCTTGAAGCGCGGCAGAGAAAAGCTGAAAATGATCTACGGAGGTGATGGCACGTGAGAGAAATGAACTTCCGTCAATTAGAGAAGCTGACAGCTCCCGACGAGCTGATGGAGAAGCTGCTCGCCATCCCCGAAACCGCAGAGGAAAAAGCGCCTGCCGTTATCCCGTGGTATCGCAGCCGCAGGGTGATCGCCGCGGCGAGCCTCGTGCTGGTCAGCGTGCTGAGCCTGTTATTATATTTCTTAATTGGAAATAAAATTTCTCTTCCCGTAGCGGTGAAGCCCTCACCCTCCGCCACCGAAATCATCTGGTCTACCGACGAGAGCGGCGAGACCGTTGCGACAGAGATCGTTGCCGTACCCGACGAAACGACGCAGCCAACGCAGGCGAAGTCCGGCGTAGAGCGTTTCTTTGAGCGTGTTTTCGGAACGCGGGACGATCCCGCTCCATCCGCTTCATCCGGAAGCGATCGCGACAGAACATCCCCCACTGTCAAAGCGCCGCTGAACGGCAGGAGCGATTCGACCTCCCGACCGCAGCGAGAGGTTACTCCAACACAGGGAAAAGCGCCGATCGTGCCGACCATACCGGCTGCAGAAAAGCCGACACAGCCGCCGACTCATGCGCCGACGCAGCCGCCGACGCAGCCGCCGACGCAGCCGCCGACACAGCCGCCGTGGGAGCATCCGTATCCCGTTTCTCCGACAGAAGCGCCGTCAGAATCCCCGTGGGTGCCTCCGACCGAACCGCCTCAGGAACACACGTATACCGATACCGTCACAGACATTGTCTATGTCGGCGATCTGGAAGAGGATGCGGTCATTTACTGCTGGCTGTATGATACCAACACGAAGTATCGGCTTTGGAGTGAAGGCGTCAATCATTCGATGGCTGTTGCCGCTGAGATCGAGCCGCTTGGCGGCGGCTATGTGCGCTTGTCCTATACGCCGAAGGAGCACGGTTTTGTTCTGCCGTATCAAGGGCGCTATAGCTATCGCTGGATTACGTATGTCAGCGGTTCCTATTTTCCACAGACGCTTGATGGAGGAGTTGTGTATTTGAACGGCACGTGAATCTAATATAGTTATTATTCTGTAACTTGTTGGATGGCAGGATGTTTGTAAGCCTTCCCCTTGAGGGGAAGGTGGGCTTTTCGGCTCTTAAAGAGCCGAAAAGGTCGGATGAGGTGGAAACGTTTTTGCCATATACCGTTGATTGCGAGGACAGAAAGGCTTCCACCTCATCCGTCACCGCCTCAGTCGGCGGCGACACCTTCTCCTCGCCGGAAGCGGCTCCCCCCCTTGTCCTTCGGACATTCCCCCGACGGGGGCGCCTCAAGGGGAAGGCTTTCAGACGATCATCTGACTTATTACAATTTGTCACTATCATATTATTTCGATTACCAAATTAGATCGACGTGATTTGAACAATGGATGAACTTGACAACAGGCCCGTGAAAGGCTATGATAAAAAAAGAAACCATAAGGAGGAGTTGACATGAAAAAAGGATTATCGGTGTTACTGGTTTTTGCCTTGATGCTGGGTGCTTTGGCGCTTCCTGTTTTTGCGGAGAGTACCGGAGAGCAAGCGCCGCAGGGCGATTATTACATCGTCGGCACCATGAACGACTGGACGATACGCGAGGATTATAAGATACATTCGAATCCGCGCGAAAACGGGTTGACCTACCGCTTTCCGCTGTTTATGACGCCGGACGATTCGTTCAAGATCGTCTATTCCTCCGACGGGAGAACCCCCGATCCGGGCAGAACCTATCCGCCGGGTGAGGGAACCGCCTTCAATCAGGAGAGCGCGATCATCAAGGAAAACGGCTTTTATGTCTTTGCGTTCCGTCCTGCCTGTGACGGCGGCAGGGGCTATGCCGATACCGGCATGATCTACCATGCCGGCGCGCAGGAGGTTTGGTACTACGACTGTATCATCTGTGAGGGATACATGAGGACTTCCTTCACCCCCGGTCAGGCGTACGAGCCTGCGACCGAGCCGGGCTATTATATCGTTGGTACGATGAACGACTGGCAGCTCGCAAAAAGTTTCAAAATGAATATGCATACCTACACCGACGGCGACGGGACGACCTTAGAGATGGGCGGTAACAATAACCCGCTCATGCTCCGACGCGGCGACCGGTTCAAGATCGCCTATTCCGAGGACGGCGAGACCGTCACACGCCTATATCCCGAGGGTGAGGGAAACGCCTATAACGAGGACGTGCTGCGTATTACCTATGACGGCCCGACGTTCGTAGTCTATTTTTGCCCGAACGCGGATATGCCGGAGGAGATGATCTATAGCTATGACTTATCCGGAAAAGGGGCTCATTATGGGATAATCTCGGTGCAGGATGTCTCGATGTGGGATTGTCTGACGCCTCTCGCGATCCCGCCTCAGCCGCACGCCGGCGGCGTTTACCGCGAAGCCTTTCTGGCGGCGTATCCCGATCGGGATACAACCTATCTCGACTATGAGGAGCTCTATACCCACCGTGATCAAAACGGTGATCCCGATTGGGTGTTGGTCTGGGCGAGCAACTATGAGTATCAGAATATCAACTGCTACAGCTTCTCGGTCGTCGGCAACCGCGCGTATTATCAATACGGCTATTGCGGCAATCCGTTTTTGACGCATTTCGGCGTCTATGACGTGAAGCAGAACTGCTTTTACGATCCCGCGCTCGGCGGCAGCGACGGCTTCAGAGCCGACAACTATCCCGATTTTGCGCGTGTGATCAACGAGAACGCCACCGTCGATTATAACAGCTGCGGCAGACTGCTGGGCGACCTTGACCGCGATGACGCGATCTCCATCATTGACGCGACGCTGATCCAGCGCTGTGAGGCGGAGCTCCGCGAGTGGCCGGAGAAAGACGCCCTTAGCCTGCATGAAGCCATCGAGCGGTATACGGCTGTGCCGGGCTATTACTCCGACTTCAACTGTGACGGCGCGCGCGATGTGCTCGACGCGACCTGCATCCAGCGCTATTCGGCAAGGATGCCTTATACGAAGGTTCAATAAAAGATTGAGCGGTATGATGCTTAATCGGTACGACGAATCCCCCGACGCTTTTGGGCGTCGGGGGATGCTTTTGTCTGTCGCTTATTTTACCGGCTTTGCGTAGGTCTTTTGGACGAATCTGTCCGCGTCAACGGTGAAGCGCGTGTGCTTGCCCTTGCCGATGAGTCCTACGTTGTCATA
>CADBUN010000063.1 GCA_902797825.1 uncultured Ruminococcus sp.
CAGTATGCCTGCGTCACTCGCCTCGCTCTGCGAAATTTATCACTAATATCTGATTAAATCTTTTTATCAAGGATTAGTATAAAGAAACCGCCTTTCCGTGCATAAAATGCGGAAAGGCGGTTGGATTTTCAGATAAGGTTGAGATTGCCACAGCCGTTAAAACGACTTCGCCGTGACAATTCTTAGAAGCCGGCGTCCTCGGGGGATTCTTCGTCGGTTGCCTTGGATTCTACTGCTTCGGCGGCTTCCTCGACGGCGTCCGCGACGGTTTCCTCGACTTCCTTGGCGGCGTCTTTGACGGCTTCTTTCGCGTCCTTGGCGGCGTCCTTGGCTTCGTCAACCGCGTCCTCGACCGCGTCGGCAACGGCTTCCTTGACGTCCTCAGCCTTCTCGGCGACCGCTTCAGCGGCGTCTGCCGCCTGTGGCTGTTCGGCGGCGATCAGATCCTCGAGATCTTCGTTTTTGTTGGGATCGAAGCGTTCGCGCAGGTCGTCTGCCTTGTCGGTTGCCTTATCCTTGAGGTCTGCCGCGGTGACCTTTGCCTTTTCTGCCAGATCGGCTGCGGTTGCCTTTGCCTTTTCGGCATAATCGGCGGCGCTTGCCATCGCCTTATCGAAGGCTTGCGAGCTATTTTCCCAGGCGGCCTTGGCGGCGGCGGCTGCCTTCTCGGAGACTGCCTTGGCGAGCTTCTCGGCGTTCTCGGAGCGAATCTTGGTGTCGTTCTGGATGTTGAGCAACTCGACATAACGCAGGGACGCCTTGCTGATGCGATCATTCGCCGCGTCGATCACAGCGCAGATCGCCTCGTTCTCGGCAGAGGTACCCTCGCGCATATTGTCATAGAAATAACGTCCCAGCTCGATGAACGCCTGGTCGCGGGTGGCGGAGTCGGTGCGGATCAGCCCCTTGATATGACTGAGCTGTAATCTCAGGCGATTCTTCTCCGCGATGGAAGAGGCGATCTCGGAGACCGTATCGCTGATGAATTCGATTCCTTCTTTAATGCTTTTAGAAATATCCATAATTGTACCTCCAAAACTGATTAATTATATATATTATCGCACTATTTCGCTTGAAAATCAATAAGTTTTTGTAAAACTGCATAAATAATTTGCAATTTTCTTGAAATATGGTAAAATAGGGGTAATGGATGAAGGGGGAGAGCGGCAGGAAAGCCGGCTTCCACCCGAACGAGCGAGTCGTTCATTTCCGGAAAGAGGGCGCTTATGTCAAATATCATCTCAAAAGAAGTGACTTGTCCCAAGTGTAATCACAGCCAGGGCGCGCACTTATATATCAGCATCAACGCGACGAATGATCCGCAGTTCCGCAGCGCGCTGTTGGAGGGCAAGGTGCTGAGGTTCCGCTGTGAGAGCTGCGGCTATGAGGCGCGGTATACCTATCCGCTGTTGTATAATGATATGAAGCGGCGCTTCATGGTATACCTGATTCCGCAGATCGACCGCTTCCAGCTGGAGGACAGGGCGCTGGAGGACGACTACCGCAACCTCAAGGGGATTCGCAAGCGCATCACCGCCGACTTCAACTCGATGAAGGAGAAAATCTTTATCTTCGAATCCGGGCTGGACGATATGGCGGTGGAGCTGACCAAATACGCAATCAGCGAGATGGTCGCCAAGAAGCTGGATATCGGGCGCGTGACGGAGGGATATCTGACGGTGTATAACCGCGAGAGCAACACCATCGGCTTTACCTTCTTTATCGGCGAGGACGCCGAGCCGTATGTACAGAGCGCGCGGCTCGAGATCTACCGCAAGAGCATGAAGATCGTCAACGCCATCTGCGGCAACGATAAAAAGCTCAGCGGCTTCATCAAGATCGACCGCGAATGGGCGGAGAATACGCTGTTCCGCTATAAGCGCGTCAAGAGCGGAAGATAGAATTCATTTCAATCATAAATGAAAGGCAACGGTTGTCATTTACCGTTGCCTTTTTACGTTTGCTACTTAGTATGAGGTTGGTTTACAGCCTTGTGCCGCAGTTGGAGCAGAAGGGCGTGGCGCCGTCAACAGGCGCGCCGCAATTCGGACAAAAGCCGGGCGCGCTCCGGGGTGCCCGGTATTCAGGATAGTTGTTCTGCTGATACGGAGGCTCGTTCTGCTGAGGAGCGGCATAGGGATTCGGCGCGTCATAGGGCTCGTTGGGGTAGTAAGCGCCGCCGGCAGGACCGCCGTCATAGGGTGCGGCATAGCTGTATTTTTGGCGCTTGATATAGCTGTTGTAGCCGAGCGCGAAGGAAGCGGTCATGATGAGGATGATGAAGGACAGCGCGTTCGAGAGCAGCGACATCAGCGCCGCAGCGCTGAACGAAGAGATCGCGGTGATCAGCGTACCCAGGGTAGCCATGCCCATCAAAACGGCGCCGATAATATTGAATACGCCGTAGGCAGCCGCGCCCTTGGTATGCAGGTCAACGGTATTCAGGCTCCGCTTGATCGAACGATAGAAGTTCTTGTACGAAGCGGTGATGAAGAGGAAGAAGAAGCTGAAAATCAGGATGAATACGCCGCAGGCGATCCAGATGATCGTAGCAGAACGGGAATCCATATTCGAGTTGTTGACAAAATAATCGAGGAAGAAATAGGCGGCGATGAAGAGGATCACGAGCAGCACGACGCAAATGATCGCGCAGATAAAGGTGATCAGCGAAATCACGCGCAGGATCCCGACGCCCGCGGAGGGGTTGGACGAGGGATGATCGTTGCGGCTCTTGGCAAACATGATGATGAAGCCGATCGCGATCAGCAGGGTAAAGAGCGAGGAGAATAAGGTGCCGGCGATCATCGAAGCCGAGATACCGCCGAGCGAGGAGTTCATCGAAATGAGCACGTCGGAGGGATCAATCCCCATGCTGCGCAGGATATCGCTGTAATCATAAACCAAATTCACGCGCGTCAGCGTCAGCGTCGAGATGACGGAAACGGCGATCGAGATGAGATGGAGGATCCCCAGGGTAAGCACCTTACCGCTTTTCAGGTATCCCTTGACGATCTCGTTATTCGCGCCGTAGGGATTATACTGTTGTTGATACATAAGAAATCTCCTTTCGGGTAGATAGCTATATTATAAGGGAAAGCCGATATAATTGCAATAGGCGGCGCCAAGAACATTTCATCAGCCTTTGCGGTTGATGAGCGCAGGGCGCCGGGGAGCCTTTTCCCGTTCGTTCCGATGAAAAAAGGTCGTGAAAAGACAAGCCGACCGAATGACAGCGTCTTTTCACAACCTTTGATACTAAGTATGAATAGAGATACGCCGGCTTCCCGGAGGATACCGGTGAAGGGTTTTGATTATACCAGCTGTGCGTTCTTGAGCTGGAGGTACTTGCTGTTGCCCTCCATATAGGTCGTAAAGGTGCCGATGACCGTGATCTCGGTATCCTTCTTCGGATAATCGTCGGGGTAGCTGTAGTTGCCGGCGAGCTCAAATTCGATTCCCGTGGAGCAGCAGGCGGTCGCGTCCTTGATCAGACAGGCGAAATAACGGTTTCCCCCCATCTCCGAGACGTTGAACGGGCCCTTCATCTTCACGGTCTTACCCAGATACTGCTCGGGCGCTTGCTGCATATTGAGCACCTCAGAGTAGACCATCGTCGAGCTCATGGTGGTCAGGTCAACGTCAACGCCGTCGGTTTTCGGCGCGTCGGCAGTGTTGCTGTCGGCAGCAGAAGCCGCCTGTGTCGGATCGCTTGCCGTATCGGTGACAGAAGAAGCCGTATCGGACGCCGCGGAGGAAGCGGTTTGAGAGTTCGTGTTGCCCGCGCAGGCGGCGAGGGAACAGAGCATCAGGGCAACGGTGAGCAGGAAGATGATTCTTTTCATAATAATACCCCTTTATATCGAATTTAGCGTTAACGAAAACAAACGGATATCCGCAGGTCAAAGCGGAGAAGCGCTCGGTCAGCGATACCGAGCCGAAGGTATCAGGCGTTTCGCTTGGTGACGGCGCCGATGAGGCTGAACAGCGCGAATACCGCGATATCCGCCGCCACGATGGTCGAGCCGACGGGTGTTCCGGCGAGAATCGAGGTAAACAGACCGATCAGCGCGCATACAACCGAGACGATCGCGGCACAGATCGTCACGCTCTTAAAGCTCTTGAATACGCGCATCGCCGACAGCGCCGGGAAGATCACCAGCGCCGAGATCAGCAGGGAACCGACTAGCTGCATCGAAACGACAATGATCACGGCGATCACGATCGCGATCAGCAGGTTATACAGCCCGGCTCTCTGACCGGTCGCGCGCGCGAAGCTCTCGTCAAAGGTGACGGAAAAAATCTTGTTGTAAAACAGGACGAAGAACAGCACGACGATCACCGACAGGATGATGCACATCCATACGTCAAAGGTGCTCAGGGTGAGGATCGAGGTGGAGCCGAAGAGGGTGGAGCATACGTCGCCGCTGAGGTTCGACGAGCCGGTGTTGAAAATGTTCATCAGCAGATAGCCGATCGCCAGCGCGCCGACCGAGATCATCGCGATCGCGGCGTCGCCCTTGATCTTGGCGTTCTTGCCCATCCGCAGGAGCAGCACCGCACAGACGACGGTGATGGTCAGCACCAGCGGCATATCGTTGGTCAGCCCCAGCACGGCGGCGATCGCCATCGCGCCGAAGGCGACGTGAGACAGTCCGTCGCCGATGAAGGAATAGCGCTTCAAGACCAGCGTCACGCCGAGCAGCGACGAGCACAGCGCGATCAGCACGCCCACGATCAGGGCGTTGATGACAAAGGGTTTTTCCAGATAAAAGCCGAGGGTAGCAAACAGATCATTCACGGTCAGTCCCCTCCTTTTGCGCAAAACGCGTCTTGTCAAGGTGCGCCTGATCAAGATGCGTCTTGTCAAGATATTCCTGCCGCGTGCCGAAGAAGATGTCGCTGCCGATATGCAGGATATGAGAGGCGTAGGGCAGCGAGTTGGCGATATCATGCGAGATCATGATGACGGTGACGCCGTCATGCTTGTTCAGGCTTTCGATCAGCTCATACATCTCGGCGGTCACCTTGGGATCGAGCCCGGCGACCGGCTCGTCGAGCAGGAGGAGCTTTTCGGTCGCGCAGAGGGCGCGCGCCAACAGCACGCGCTGCTGCTGACCGCCCGAGAGCTCGCGGTAACAGCGGCGGCTCAGGTCGGTGATGTTCATGCGCTCCATCGAGCGCGCCGCCAGCGCCTTATCCGCCTTGCTGTAAAAGGGGCGGAAGCCATCCCTGCCGAGACAACCCGACAGCACGATCTCGCGCACCGAAGCCGGGAAATCGCGCTGGACGTCGGTCTGCTGGGGCAGATAGCCGATCGAGCGCGCGGTCACGCCGTCGCCGAAGGTGATCGAGCCCGAGAGGGGCTTGGTCAGCCCGAGAAGCGTTTTCATGAGGGTAGATTTTCCGGAGCCGTTCTCGCCGACGATACACAGGTAGTCGCCGGCGTTGACCTCAAAGCTCAGTCCGGTGACGATCTCCTGGGCGCCGTAGCCGAGGGTAAGGTCGGTACATTTGATCTGTGACATAGGATGATCCTTCTTTATTCAGTGATCAGTGGTAAGTGACCAGTTATGATGGGAGTTATGTTAGGCTATCGCCTGCTTCAGCACGCCGAGGTTGCTCTCCATGATGCTCAGGTAGGTTTCGCCGTTTTTCACGCGGTCGGCGGTGACGCCCTGGAGCGAATCGAGGGTGAGGATCGTCTGATCCTTGGTTTTGGTATTATCGCGGACGGTCTTGGCGATCGAGCCGTCGGAGGTCTCGATCTGCATGATCGCCTTCAGCCCCAGCTCGTCTGTCTTATTCGCGAGGAAGGAGATGGTCTCGAAGCTCGCTTCACTCTCGGCGGAGCAGCCCGAGAACGCGGCATAGTAGCTCAGCCCGTAATCGTCCGTCAGATAGCGGAACGGGAAGCGGTCGCCGAAGAGCAGGGTTTTGACCGCGGCGCCGTTTACCGCCTGTTGGTACTGCGCGTCCAGCGCGTCAAGCTGTTTGCTGTAGGCGTCGGCGTTCGTGTGATAGGCGTCGGCGTGTTCGCTGTCAACCTTTGCCAGCGCGTCGGCGATCTTTTGGACGAAGAGCTGGGCGTTTTTCAGCGAGAGCCATACGTGCTCGTCATACTCGTGCTCTTCTTCGCCCTCTTGATGCTCGTGTTCGTGCTCCTGCATCCCTTCGACGACCTCTTCTTCCTTGGCGTTGCTGCCGAGGATGTCCATCAGGTTGAGGACGACCATATTTTTGTTCTGTGCCTGTTCGAGCGTTTCCGACACCCATTTGTCGGATTCACCGCCGACATAGATGAACATATCACAGTCCGAGATGCTCATGATGTCCTTGGCGGTGGGCTGGTAGCTGTGCAGGTCAACGCCGTTATCGAGCAGCATATCGAGGTTGATATGCACGTCGTCGCGCGCGACCTCACGGATCCAGTCATAGATCGGGAAGATCGTGGTGACGACCTTGATCTCTCCGGTGCTTTTAGACTCGGAGCCGTTGGTGTTTGATGGTTGATTGGACGCGCCGCAGCCGGCAAAGACGGCGGCGAGCATCAGAACGCTGATGATGACAGCGGTGATTTTTCGAATATGTGCGTTCATATTATCCCTTTCTGCAGGCGGCGCATACGCCGTAGATGACGGTTTCGCCCTTATCGATCATGAAGTTCTCGTTCTCGGACAGGCTTTCGGTCAGCCTGTCGGCGAGCTGCTTTTTCATATGCACGGTCTTGCCGCATTTTTGACAGCTCAGATGCAGACAGCCCGAGCAGGTATGGCGGTCGCTGTAGCGGTATACCGCCTCGCGGCTGCCGCCGGAGGCGACGCGGTGCAGGTTGCCCTCGGCTTCCATATCGCTGAGGTTGCGGTAGACGGCGCTCTTTGAGATCGTATCCGACAGCTCCCGGGCGATCTGACCGGCGGAGAGGTTCTCGTCGGTATGCCGCATCAGGTACTCGGTCAGGAGCTTGCGTTGTTTCGTGATATATTTCGGCATGATCAGTCTCCAATTTGCGAATTGTTCGCAAATTAGTATAGCATACGGCTTGCAGTTTGTCAATATGCGAATCATTCGCAAATATTTCTGTTTCGGATATATTGCGGAGCCCGGGTTTTTGTGCTATACTGTATAAAGCGAAATTTATACTAAGTAGCAATAAAAAGCTTTAAAAAGATATTAGCGGAGAATTTCGCAGAACAAGGCGGAGGGCGCAGGCAGGCTGGC
>CADBUN010000064.1 GCA_902797825.1 uncultured Ruminococcus sp.
CAGTATGCCTGCGTCACTCGCCTCGCTCTGCGAAATTTATCACTAATATCTGATTAAATCTTTTTATCAAGGATTAGTATAAAGAAAAAACAAATGAGACTGTGAAAAGCATTGTCATTGCGAGGGCATGATACGCGTATCATGCCCGTGGCAATCCCACAAAGGTCAGAAGAAACCTATGAGGATCGCCGCGTCGGGATGCGCTTCTCGACGACAATGAGTCGTTTTTCACAGTCTCATATTTTTTGTTGAAAGATTATCTGTTACCGAAAACACGCGCCATGATCAGGTGCCCGTTCTCCTTGAGCCAGCGGTTCCACCGGTCATAATCGGGATAAGCCGCGTATACGCGCTCATAAAACCGGGCGCTGTGGTTCATCTCCCACAGGTGACACAGCTCATGCACCACCACGCTGTCGATCACCTCGGGCGGCGTCAGCAGTAACAGGATATTAAAATTCAGGTTTTTCTTTGCCGAACAGCTGCCCCAGCGCGTTTTCTGACAGCGCAGGGTGATCCTGCCGTAGCGCGCGCCCATCCGCCCGGCATAGTAGGCGACGCGCGCCGGGATGACCTCCCTCGCCCTGTCGGCAAGGTCGCGGAGCTCCTCTTCGCACAGCTTCGGCGACGCGTCCTCCCGCGCCTTTCTCAGCGCAAGCTGTTCCTTCTTCTTTTGTATCCACGCCTCATGCTTTTTGACAAAGGCGTCCGCCTCGCGCTTGGTAATCCGGTTGGGAGCACGGACGATCACATCGTCTCCCCTGATCTCGAGCGAAAGGGTTTTGCGGCGGGATTTGATCAGCGTATATTCCATCTTCATTCACCAAAAAAGGACTGCCGCCCGGCAGCCCTTTTGTTTGTATCAGGATAAGCCCCTCGTCAACGTACAAAATGCGTGAGCCGTTATACGATGCGGATATTCAGCGTATCGGTGCCGGAGGTCGGCACAGTCTTGTTAGAGCTGATAATCACGACGGTATCACCCTTTTCGACGATGCCTGTCGAGAGCGCCTTTTCCACCGCCTGGACGGTGATCTCATCGGACGACTGCTTCTCCTCGCCCAACACCGGAACGACGCCCCAGCTCAGGCACAGCTTGCGGCAAACCTGTTCGCCGGTGACAACCGCGATGATCGGGCAGCTCGGACGGCAGCGCGCCATCGCGCGCGCTACGGCGCCGGTCTTGCTTTCGGCGATGATCGCCTTGGCGTTGATGTTCTCGGCTACGGTCTTTGCCGCTTCACAGATGTTTTCGCGGAACGCGGACATGTCGGTCTGGGTGGCGGAGGCGCCGCGCAGCAGCATGAGGTTCTCGTGCTTCTCGGCTTCGGTACAGATATCGTTCAGGGCGGCGACCGATTCGACGGGATACATGCCTGCCGCGCTCTCGCCGGAGAGCATCACCGCCGAGGTGCCGTCATAGACCGCGTTGGCGACGTCGGAGATTTCGGCACGGGTGGGGCGGATGTTGGTCGTCATGCTGTCGAGCATCTGTGTGGCGGTGATGACGTATTTGCCTGCCAGCACACACTTGCGGATAATCATCTTCTGAATCTCCGGCAGCTTGATGAACGGAATCTCTACGCCCATATCGCCGCGCGCGACCATCACGCCGTTCGAGACCTCGATGATGCGGTCGATATCGTCCACGCCGCTCTGGTTCTCGATCTTCGAGATAATCTCCACATCCTCATAGCCCAGGCTGTCGATATAATCGCGCAGCTTGATGACGTCGTCCGCGGAGCGTACAAAGGAAGCCGCGATCACGTTGACGCCCATCTTCAAACCGAATTCGATATCCGCGCGATCCTTCTGGCTGATATAGGGCATATGGATCGCATAACCGGGGATATTGATGCTCTTACGGTTGCTGAGCTTGCCGCCGGTGATGACGCGCGTCACGATACAATCCTCTTCTACGTTCTCTACCCGGGCGGAGATTTTGCCGTCGTCAAAGAGGATCACCCTGCCGATGCTGGTATGATCGCGGCGGAAGGCGTCGATGAGCTTGGGATAAGACAGCGATACGCCTTTGGTATCGCCGTGACCTTCGGTCGCGTACAGGCGGTACTCCTGCCCTTCCGTAAGCGTTACCGAGCCGTCCTCAAAGGTGCCGACGCGAATCTCGGGCCCCTTGGTATCTAACAGCAGGGCGACGGTCTTGCCGCTCTTGGCGATCGCCTTCTTCACCGTGTTGAAGCGCTTGGTCATCTCGTCATACACGCCGTGCGACATATTAAAGCGCGCCACGTCCATGCCGGCGTCGATCATACGCACCAGCGTATTGACGTCGTCACAGGCAGGTCCCATCGTGCAGATAATCTTCGTCATTCTCATGATAATCCCCCCGTTTGTATCAAAAAGTGTTCCTATCTTAAAAAATCCTATAAATATATCATAACAATATATTGCGGGGAAGTAAAGGGGTTTGTGGTTTTTTTCTGTTGACTTTTGTCAGGCAAGCGCCGGTGAGTACCACGCCTGTCCGCTGTCATCTCGTGCGAGAAAGACTGATTTCACACAAACTCCTTTGTCCGTTCATAATTTGTTCATAAATTCAACAATTACGCCACACAAACGCGCCTTATACTTAAGCCATAACAGAAAACAAACCCATTCACCGAGCCGCCCCGGCGCTCAGAGAATCAACAGAGAAAGGAGCTTCAGCATGGCTTTCACTTACATCTTTCAACGAGTCGAAAAAAAATATATGCTCACCCGTGAGCAGTACGAGTATCTCGTCAACGCGATCTCTCCCTACATGGAGATCGACCGCTACGGAGAGACCGATATCCGCAACATCTACTTTGACAACAGCGACGACGAGCTGATCGAGACCTCGCTCTTAAAGCCCGCGTATAAAGAGAAGCTCAGGCTCCGCTCCTACGGCGTTCCCACCGCTGACAGCACCGTTTTCTTCGAGATCAAGAAGAAGTATCGCGGTATCGTCTATAAGCGCCGCATCTCCATGAAGCTGCACGAAGCCTACGATTATATCAACGGCGGCGCGCTTCCCGAGGATATCGCCGGCAACATCCCTGCCGAGATCGACTATATGGTACGCCGCTACCGTCTCGCGCCCAAGGCGTTCATCAGCTACCGCCGCGTCGCATGGGCAGGCAAGGATAACCCCGACCTGAGAATCACCTTTGACCGCGACATCACTTCGCGCTACGGCGATACCAAGCTCGAGAGCACCGCCTCCGGCAGCAAGATCCTCCCCGAAGAAACCACCCTCATGGAGATCAAGATCCCCGGCGCCATGCCGATGTGGCTGGCTCGTGTGCTCAGCGAGAAGAACATCTTCCCTCACAGCTTCTCCAAATTCGGCACCGCTCACGTACAGAACAAGATCAAAAAGGCAAGCGGCTTCTGATCAGCCCCTACAGCCCGTAGCCTTTCATACACCGTAAGCCTATCCCCGATTACCGTTCATACAATAAAAGGAGGAAAAGAACATGACATTCAACTCGATTTTTACCGGTGACAACATCACCTTAGTACAGGGCCTCATCGTATCCGGCGTCGCGCTGGTACTCGGCTTAATCTCTTCACTGGTCTACCGCTTCAAGAGCTACTGCTCCAAGAGCTTCGCGGTCACACTCACCATCATCCCGGCGATCGTCGCCATGCTGATTATGATGGTCAACGGGCTGGCAACCGGCGCCGGCATCGCGGTACTCGGCGTATTCTCGCTGGTACGCTTCCGCTCTCAGCCCGGTTCCTCGCGCGAAATCCTCGCGATCATGCTGTCTATGGCGATCGGTCTTGCCTGCGGCGGCGGCTATATCACCTTCGCGGTCTTTGCGGCGGCAGTCGTCTGTATCGTATGGATCATCCTCTACGCAACCCCCTTCGGCAACACCGCCAAAAAGGAGCTGCGGATCGAAATCCCCGAGAATCTCGATTATGAAGGACTGTTCGACGATATCTTCAAGGAGTTTACCACCAAGGACGAGGTCATCACCGTCAAAACCGTCCAGATGGGCAGCATCTATGAGCTGCGCTACCACATCGCCCTGAGAAAGGACAAAAGCGAAAAAGCCTTCATCGACGCGATTCGCGCCCGCAACGGCAACCTGCCCGTTTCCTGCGGCAGAGTCAAGAACGAAACCGAGCTTTGATACTACATCAAGCCGAAGGCTTCCGGTCATCATCCAATCAAATCACAGGAACGTATTCGGCAGCCTGACGGAAAATCTAAAGCTTTCCCGTCATGGTAAAACGAATCCGATACGATAAAAAACAAGCGACAGCCTCTCAGCCGTCGCTTGTTTTTTTACTGTATTATCGTATGAGATTATTTTACTTCCTCAACCGCCTTGCTCCAGGTGAAGTCGTTGACGCCGGTGAGGAACTCGTCGTCATAGACGCCTTCGCCGGAGTTGTTGGCAACAAAGACGTCGGCTGAGTCGATCTGCTCGTCACCGACGAACGCCTTGCAGGTGATGGTGGAGCCGAGGGGCAGGTTGACAGACAGGCTCTCGAGGGGCTTGTTGACGACCTTGTCGATGCCGGTCTTGTGGTTATAGTCCTGACCTTCAAAATGGAATCGGTAAGCCATAAAGAAGTTGTTGACGTCGGTCTCGAGGTGAGAATCGGTAGCGTCGCCGTCGATGATGATCTTCTTGGCGACGTTGTCGATGATGTCGATACCCTTGACGGTATATCTCTCGGGATCTTCCTTCGCGGCAGCAGCGAGCTCCTTGAACTCGTTACGATGAACCACTTCCATTCTGTATACGACGGTACCGCGGATGCCGTTCTCTGCGTCGTCAAAGAGACCGTTCTCCCAGTTAACGGAGCACATCTGGAACGCGTATTCGTGGTTGTAGACAACTTCCTTCATTTCGCCGCCGTAGTAAACGGTGCCGTCCTCGAAGGCAACTGCCATCTTCTGGGGAACGTCGATTCTGATCTGAACCTTCTCACCCTCTACCGCAGGCGCTTCGGTAGGCTCTGCGACAGGCTCGGTGGGATCGGCAGCAGGCTCAACCGCGGGCGTTTCGTCAGCAGCCGCAGCACCGGTGCCGGATACGAAATGGCTGTACTTGCCGTCGATGGTCAGGGTGATCTTGCCGTCAGCCTGCGCGACGATGACGGTCGCCTTCGCGCCGTTGCCGTTCGGCGTCTGCGCTTCGCCGAAGCCCTTTAAGACAGCGTTCTCGTTCTTTAAGGAAGGATCGGCAGCCTTTGCCTGGGCGATGATCTCGTCATCGCTGCGATTATCGCCGGCGGGAACCCATACCAGGGTACCGTTCGCCTGCTTTACCCAAGCGATCGAGGCGTTGGTGATGTCGTAGGTGTAGCCGGTATCACTGTTGTTCATGAGGTGGTCGGAATAGGTGATGGCAGCTTCCTCAGCGTAAGCGCCCAGTACGGGGACAGCGGAAAAGACCATCACAAGCGCGAGTACCATTGCGAATAACTTTTTCATGATGAATGCCTCCTAGGTCACGGGCAAAACAAAACAGCCCGTGCAAAATCATAAGATTTGCAGCCGGACTGTCATTACTTGCGTGTTAGACTCCAGAGCTTTCCGTCCCTGCGTTTCCACAGGTTTGGCAAGGGTATCTTGTCGGACGTTTCACGGGCATAAAAATCAGCCCGCGCACAATCGAAAGATTCGCGGCCGGACTGTCATTACTTGCGTAGTAGACTCCAGAGCTTTCCGTCCCTGCGTTTCCACAGGTTTGGCGAGGATTATCCTAACACCAATCTATGCATTTGTCAAGGAAAAATTACCATTTTTGTGAAATTATTTTTCTTTTTAGAAAAAATAAAAATAGGCAATAAAAAACCTTACAAACCGCACCAAACGAAAAACGCCGCGGCTGCGGCGCTTCATTCATTTGAATTGTCCAATGGTCTGAGCCTGCTATGCTAAGAAGCCGGATCCCCCGGTTTTTCCCGATGAATTATGACTTCTTGGTGATCCGCAGGTTCTGGCGCGTCTTGCGCAGCTCGGTGAGCTGGGCGGTGATGGCGTCGTCGGTACGCTTCATGACGTTCTCGACATAATCGTTGGCAGCCTTACGCATCTCGCTCGCCTTCGCCTTGACGTCGTTGAGCAGCTCGGTCGCCTCCGCCTTTGCCTCGCGCATGACCTCGCTCTGTTCGATCATCTGCTTCTTGCGCTCTTCGGCGGCGCGGATGATGTCCTCGGATTCCTTCTTCGCCTCGGCGATGATCTGGCTGCGGTCGGCGACGATATTCTTCGCCTGTCGTACCTCGGCAGGCAGGGTGTCCTGCATCTCGTCAAGGATATCATAAACCTTATCGGCTTCAATAATTACTTTACCGCCGGAAAGAGGCAACGTCTTTGCGTCTGCTACAAGATCCTGTAATTCCTGAATCAGTTCATCTACTCTCATTTTACATATTCCTTTCATGCGGCGTCAGACGGCTGTGCCCAATCGCCTATAATAATGTCTGTTCGGCATCCCCTCGGGCAGCATCCCTTAATGCCTTAATCTGTTAAAAATCTCATCATGAATACAGGCGGGAACGAAATTAGAGATATCACCGCCGTGATATGCGACGTTCTTGACGATGGAGGAGCTCAGGTAGGTGTAGCTGGCGTCACTCGCCAAAAACACGGTATCCAGCTCGGGGTTCAGCTTGCGGTTGGTCAGCGCCATCTGGAATTCATATTCGAAATCCGATACAGCGCGCAGCCCTCTTACCACCGCCGAAGCGCCGAGATCCTTCGCGCACTGTGCCAGCAAGCCGTCACAGCCGATCACCTTGACGTTCGAAAGATCCCCTACCGTGCGGTTAAGAAAATCGATCCGTTCTTCGATCGAGAAGACAGGGTGCTTCTCGCCGTTGACGAACACGCCGACGATCACGCGGTCAAACATCCTGCTCGCCCGGGTGATGACGTCGATATGACCAAGGGTAACGGGATCAAAGCTGCCGGGGCAGATCACGGTACTGTGCATATTTCGCTCCTTCCATACAGCCTCATACTGATACCTGATTAAAAGTGGACATTGATTTAAGAGGATGATTTTTGCAAGACGAGGCGAAGGTCGCAGGCAGACCGACGCCTGTCAAGACCGACAACGAAGTATTGCGGAAATCAGACCGTAAAGAAAGTCTATTTTTAATTAGGTTTCAGTATCATATCAGGTGTCAGCAAACTCTTCATGACGATATGTGCTTACCCTTATTTTACCATAGGTTCTTTCCCTGTCAAGAGTAAAATTGTAATATTTTTGTAATATTTTATCATTTAATGCACTTTCACAAATAATCACGCCTGTTTTTTTCATTCTTTGTGCAATAATTGGC
>CADBUN010000065.1 GCA_902797825.1 uncultured Ruminococcus sp.
ATTAGTATAAAAGAACCGCTGACGGGGTTGCCGCGTTCCTGCGACAGCCCCTTTTGCCGCTGATTTGACTAATCGGTGAAAATCAGTTATAATGATATTAATATGTCTATTCACCTATGACTACTGCAATGAAGGAAGTGAAGCAATTATGCCACGTGTTCATACCAATGATGCAAGAATTCAGGAGCTGGCGAACACCTGTATCCGCAAGGGCGGCATCGACAAGGAGTTGTATTCACAGTATAACGTAAATATCGGACTGCGCGACCTCAACGGACGCGGCGTCCTGACCGGTCTGACGGATATCAGCGAGATCCGCCAGAATAAGATCGTAGACGGCAAGACCGTCCCTACCGACGGTAAGCTGTTTTATCGCGGCGTCAATATCGAGGATATCATCGCCGGCTGCTCGCGTGATAACCGCCTCGGCTTTGAAGAGGTCGTCTACCTCCTTTTGTTCGGCAACCTGCCGAACCGCGCCGAGCTCGACGGCTTTATGGAGCTCTTGAGCGATTCACGCGTACTGCCCAAGCATTTTGTACGCGACGTGATTTTGAAGGCGTCGGGCAAGGACATGATGACCGCTTTGGCGAAGTCGGTGCTGACGCTCGCTTCCTATGACCACGACGTCATGAACCTGAATATCGACAACGTCCTGCGCCAGTGTCTGAAGCTGATCTCGCTCTTTCCGCTTTTGACGGTCTATTCCTATCAGGCGTATAATCACTATACCAACGGCGAAAGCCTGTTTATCCATAACCCCGAGCACTGTGAGCATACGGCTGAGATTCTACTCAGCACCCTGCGTGAGGACCGCCGGTTCACCGCGCTGGAGGCACAGGTGCTCGATATGGCGCTGATGCTCCATGCCGAGCACGGCGGCGGCAACAACTCGACCTTTACCACCTGCGTCGTGACCTCCTCCGGCACCGATACCTATTCGGCGATCGCGGCGGCGCTCTGTTCGCTCAAGGGGCCCAAGCACGGCGGCGCGAACCTGCGCGTGATGGGCATGATGAACGAGATCAAGTATAACGTCAAGGACTGGACGGACGAGGACGAGATCGCCGCTTATCTCAACAAGATTCTCAGCAAGGAAGCCTATGATCGCAGCGGTTTGATCTACGGCATCGGTCACGCGGTTTATTCGATTTCCGATCCCCGCGCTCGTGTGTTCAAGGGCTTTGTCGAGAAGCTGGCTCAGGAAAAGGGCACGATGGACGAGTACGGGCTCTACAGCCGGATCGAGCGGCTGGCGCCGCAGGTCATCGCGGAGCACCGCAAGATGTATAAGGGCGTCTCGGCGAACGTTGACTTCTACTCCGGCTTTGTCTACAAGATGCTGGGACTCCCCGAGGAGCTGTATACCCCCATCTTTGCCGTCGCGCGTATCGCCGGCTGGAGCGCTCACCGGATCGAGGAGCTTTTGAACGTCAACAAGATCATCCGTCCCGCGTATATGAGCGTCTGTCACGAAACGCCCTATACCGACTTAAACGACAGATAATACCGATCGCCGAACCGGATGGTTTCGGTCAGAGATTTGTAAACACGGAGCCGGGGGAAGCCTCGGCTCTTTCGATTTGGAAAGATGCAGAAGTTATTGCGAAAAAAATGGGCTGCCATGCTCGCCGCGGTGCTGTGTACCGTGCTGTGGGGCTCGGCGTACCCGGTCATCAAATACGGATATGCCGTGATGGCGCTCGATGCGACGGCGGACAAGCTGATGTTCGCCGGCGTGCGGTTCTTCCTCGCCGGGCTGATGGTGTTTGTCTTTGCCTGGCTCAGGAACCGCCGGTTCCCCGCGGTACCTCGGTCGCGGATCGGCGGCGTGCTGCTGTACGGCGCGCTGCAAACCGGCTTGATGTACCTCTTCAACTATATCGGCGTCGCCCATACCACGGCGACAAAGACCTCGATCATCACCGCTGCCTCGGCGTTTTTTGCGGTGATGTTTGCGCCGCTGTTCTTTCGCGGCGAGCGGATGACCGCCCTCAAGGTCATCGGCGTCATCATCGGCATGGCAGGCATCCTTTTGGTCAACAACACGGCGCTGGACGGCTTCACCTTTGTCGGAGAGGGGTTGGTGCTGCTCTCCACCCTGCTCAACACCGCCGGCTCCTTTGTCGGCAAACGGGTGTCGAAGGGCATCGTCTATGAAAGCACCGCCTATCAGCTGATGTTCGGCGGCGCGATGATCCTCCTGCCGGCGGCGCTGATGGGCGGACGGATGCCGCTGACGCTCACGAGCCTGCTGCTCGTGCTGTATCTCGCCTTTGTTTCGGCGGCGGCGTTTACGCTGTGGACGGCGCTGTTGGTGCTGCATGAGGCAGGACAGATTCTGGTGTTCAATATGCTGATCCCCGTGACCGGCGCGCTGTGGTCATGGCTGATTCTCGGCGAAAGCCGCATTTTCGAGCCCTTGTATCTCGTCAGCGTGCTGTTGACCTGTATCGGCGTTTTCCTGGTTAATTTTCCCGGGAAAGGGAGAGCCGGTAAAGGGTGAAGCGTGCGGTTTTGGGTAGATTTTATATAAAATTGTAAAAAACAGTTGACGAAGTTAGGTAAATCGTTATATAATATCCCTTGTGATAGAGGCGCAGGCTCCATCAGTAACCGGGCTGAACCGCGGGAACGTACCGGCGAAAGGGGCGCTTGCCGAGGTTTTTGACCGTTTCCCGGCGGTCATCTGCCGGGATAACGCAGAAGATGCGTTGATCCTGTCGTTATCATACTAATTTCAAATAAATTCTTTATCATCTGTTGCGGAAAAACTTATTTAAGCTTTTTATTTGAAATCAGTATAAATGACTGTGATCGCGGATGTGTGAAACGCGGTTCAGCCGGACTGTTAACGGAGCGCTATTCGCAAGACTTTGTATTCAGAGCCGCGGGTACTCCTGCGGCTTTTTTTCATTCCTTTGTCTGAGATGGCTGTGCCATACCGATTCTCGATCGGCGTATTTTGACCGAGAATCGGATCCGCCGGTCACAACGGTTCAAAGGGATGGGTATTTCCAAATATTATAAGGAGAGAAAACAATGACAAAGACTAAGAAAATCGTCCTCGCGATCGCGGCGGTCGTCATCGTCGGTCTGCTGGTGTATGTCGGCGTATCGGGCGGCGCGCTGGGTACGGTTCAGTGTCAGGATTGCGGCGGCACCGGTCTGGTAGACGGCGTCCCCTGCGAGAACTGCAGCTCCGAATGCGAGATCTGTGAAGGTCACGGCGCGATTGAAGGCGCGCTGTGTGCCGACTGTAAGGGATTCGGAAAAATTCCCGGCGACGGAACGGTGCCCGGCTCCGCGTGGGCGCTGCTGCCCCCGATCATCGCGATCGGTCTGGCGCTGATCACCAAGGAGGTTTATTCCTCGCTGGCGATCGGTATCGTCGTAGGCGGTCTGATGTATGCGAACTTCGACTTCCTCAAGGCGATGGACACCATCACCTCCGACGGCCTGATCACCGCCGTGAGCGATACCGCCGGTATCTTCATCTTCCTCGTCGAGCTGGGCATTATCGTCGCGCTGATCAACAAGGCGGGCGGCTCGCGCGCCTTCGGTAAATGGGCGGCGAAGCACATCAAAACCCGTACCGGCGCGATGCTCGCGACCTTTGTACTGGGCGTGCTGATCTTTATCGACGACTATTTCAACTGCCTGACCGTAGGCTCCGTCATGCGTCCCGTGACCGACGGCCACAAGATTTCGCGCGCGAAGCTGGCATACCTGATCGACGCGACCGCGGCGCCGGTCTGTATGATCGCTCCCGTATCCTCCTGGGCGGCGGCTGTCGCCTCCTATGCCGAGGACGGTCAGGGCTTAAAGCTCTTTATCACCGCGATC
>CADBUN010000066.1 GCA_902797825.1 uncultured Ruminococcus sp.
TACGACAGTATGCCTGCGTCACTCGCCTCGCTCTGCGAAATTTATCACTAATATCTGATTAAATCTTTTTATTAAGGATTAGTATGAATAAATGCCGATACGCCGTCGGCGTTTTACCAAAAGCCAATTGGCGTCGGCTTTTGGCTCAAAATCTAAAAAAAGAGGTTAGGATGAAGGCTTTAATTGCAATGAGCGGCGGCGTGGATTCTTCCGTCGCGGCGCTGTTGATGAAGGATGTTGAGCGGATCGGCTGTACGATGCGCCTGTTTGATAAGCCCGAAGAGGACGAGCATACCAAGTCCTGCTGTTCTCTCAGGGAGGTCGAGGACGCGCGCGCGGTCTGTCACCGTCTCGGCATCCCCTACTATGTCTTTAATTTTACAGAGGATTTCCGGGAGAAGATCATCGGCAAGTTTATCGACAGCTATCGCAGCGGTATGACGCCCAATCCCTGTATCGACTGTAACCGCTATATGAAGTTCGACAAGCTGCTCCTGCGCGCCCGGGAGCTCGGCTGCGATTGGGTGGTGACGGGACATTATGCCCGGGTTGAGGAAGAGGACGGGAAATTCCTGCTGAAAAAAGCGCTCGATCCGACCAAGGACCAGAGCTATGTGCTGTATTCGCTGACGCAGGAGCAGCTTGCGCATATCCGCTTTCCGCTCGGGAGCCTGAGCAAGGACGAGGTGCGGCGGATCGCCCGGGAGAACGGCTTTGTCAACGCCGACAAGCCCGACAGCCAGGATATCTGCTTTGTACCCGACGGCGACTATGCCGCCTTTATCGAGCGCAGCGGCGGCGCGGCGCCTGCCGGCGACTTTGTGACGGTTGACGGAGAGGTGCTCGGACGCCATAAGGGCATCTCGCACTATACGATCGGACAGCGCAAGCACCTCGGGATCAGCGTCGGCGAGCCGATTTATGTGATTGAGATCGACGCTAAGCATAATACCGTCGTACTCGGAGATGAAAGCTATCTGTTCCGCACGACGGCGCACGCAGCGGATTTCAACTGGATCGCAGGCGAAGCGCCCGCGTCCCCGGTGCGTGTTTCGGCAAAAACGCGGTACCGCCAAAAGGAACAGCCGGCGACGGCTCATCCGAATCCCGACGGCAGCGTGACCGTGATCTTTGACGAGCCGATCCGCGCGATCACCCCCGGTCAGGCGTGCGTGCTGTATGACGGCGATACCGTCCTCGGCGGCGGCATGATTCTGTAACCGACAGCCCCCGGAACGTTTCGGGGGCTTTTGATAACCGCTCGTTTGAGGAATGCAGGCTTGGTATGCGCTCGGCTTGCCGGCGCCGCCCGGGGAAAGCGGACAGGGTATCCCGTGTCGAAAAATAATATTTTAGTGATTTTTCATGCATATATGGAGAATAGATTGTATACTTTGCTGATTTTACGCAAATTTCCTCTATTTTTCTTTTGAGGAAAATAATTGACGATACCTTTTAGTATCATTATCATAGGGTAATTTGAGAATTCCCCGATTTTGCTGAAAGGGTACCGCTGCGGTATCCGAAAACTGCCTTGCTGTTTCAAGGCATCATTTCATGGAGATTCATATGAGTGTATTCAGTCTATTTGAAGTGCTCGGCGGATTAGGTCTGTTCTTCCTGGGTATGAAATACATGGGCGACGGACTGGAGCTTGCCGCAGGTAACAAGCTGCGTAACCTGCTCGAAAAGATCACCGCCAACAAGTATCTCGGTATGCTGGTCGGTCTGGTGGTGACCGCCGTGATCCAGAGCTCGTCCGCGACCGCGGCGATGGTGGTCGGCTTCACCAACGCCGGCATGATGGAGCTCGCCCAGACGGTCGGTATCCTCTTCGGCTCCAAGATCGGTACCTGTATGACCTCGGTGCTGTTGTCCTTTGATATGAGCAGCATCGTGCCCCTGTTCATCTTTATCGGCGTCATCGTGATGATGTTCGTCAAGAAGAACAATTATAAGTATTACGGTCAGATCTTAGCCGGCTTCGGTATCCTCTTCTTCGGCATGGACATGATGTCCGGCGCGTTGAAGAGCCTGAACGAAAACGGCATGATCGACAGCATTCTTTCTTCGGTTAACAACCCCTTTATCGGGCTTTTGCTCGGCACGGTGATCACCGCCGTGATCCAGAGCTCGTCCGCGTCTGTCGGTATTCTGATGGCGCTGGGCGCTGCCGGCGCGATCAACATCGAACAGGCGATCTTTATCGTCTACGGTATGAACCTCGGCGCGTGTATGCCGGCGTTCCTGTCTGCTGCCGGCGCGAAGCGTAACGCGAAGCAGGTTGCGCTTCTGAATATGATTATCACCCTGTTCGGCGTGATCCTGCTGGTGCCGCTGACCATGCTGCTGCCGATCTCCGATACGATCGAGCGGTTCCTGCCCAACAGCCCTGCGGCGCAGATTTCTGCTTCCCATATCTTCTTCAACGTGGTCAACATGGTGGTGCTGATGCCGTTCTCCAACCTGATGGTGAAGCTCACCCAAAAGCTCCTGCCCTACCATGAGGATCCGGAAAAGGACAAGATGGCGGTCGAATTCATCGACAACCGTATTCTGACCACCCCACCGATGGCGGTGCTCCAGTGTGAGAAGGAGGTCGCCCGGCTGAGCCGTCTGGTACAGAAGAACTACAACCGTTCGATGATCGCGTTCTTTGACCGCGACGAGGATTCGATCGACAAGGTGCTCGACAGAGAGAAGGTCATCGACTTCCTCTCCAAAGAGATCACTGACTATATCGTCAAGCTCAACGCCCTTGATCTCGAGGATCACGACCGCCAGATCGTCGCCGCGATGTACAGCGCGATCCAGGATCTGGAGCGTATCGGCGACCATGCGGAGAACGTTGTCGAGTATACGCGCAGCGTGATTGAGGATAACCTGAAGTTCTCCGATACCGCGACCGGGGAGCTGCGGGATATCTGCGACAAGTGCCGCAACCTGATGGAGCTGAGCTTCGCGATGTTCAACGCGCAGGGCGGTTCTCCCGA
>CADBUN010000067.1 GCA_902797825.1 uncultured Ruminococcus sp.
AGCACTGGAAATGCTGTGTACCTTTCTGGTACCGAGGGTTCAAATCCCTCACTCTACGCCAGCATCCGAAATCCTCGATTTTGGCTTATCTAAGCCATTATCGGGGGTTTCTTTTTGTTCCAATACTGCTCCATATCGTTTTTGTTCATAGTTTTGTTCATAATTTTAGGCTTTTAGCCTGTTTCGAGCAAGTTTGCAATACAATTCAGAGCATCCTCATTTGCCTGTTGAACTGCGTGGGTGTAAATGTTTATGGTCGTACTCGTCTGACTGTGCCCCAACATTTTTGATAGAAATAAAACGGGATGTCGCAAAGCGAAACAGCTTCACGACATCCCTCATGAGGAAAACACTTTTTTAAATGAAATCGCTGTCCTTCAGTTCCGGCTTATTCGGTCAGCGCTTTGCCGAGCGCTTCGCACGCGGCGGTCGCCTCGTCGTCGGGCGCTTCGTTACAGATGACGGGCTCCGTGGTCAGAACAGCGCCGAGCTCAACGCACTGATCCTTCCAGTTGCGCATCCATTCGCCGTCGCCCCAGCCATAGGAGCCGAACAACGCGATATGCTTACCGCTGAGCTTAGGCGCGCACTTCTCAAACATAGGCTCAAACTCATCCTCTTCCAGCTGCTCCGCACCCATCGAGGGACAGCCGAAGGCAATCGCGTCATACTGATCCACCATGGCTTCATCAAAAGCGTCGGCGGTCAGTAAATCCGCCTCTGCTCCCGCGGCGAGAGCGCCCTTCAGGACTGCGTTCGCCATGGCTTCGGTGTTACCCGTGCCGCTCCAATATACAATTGCTGTTTTCATAAATATCTTCCTTTCTATTCTAACCCTTTGAGGGCTTCTACCATATTGATCTTCTTATTCTTTCTTGCCACCATCAAGCCGACCAAAAGCGATACGCCGAAGGTCAGCAGGACGGATACGCTGTAGGTCAGCGTGCCTAACATCAGCTTCATCTCATATTCTCCGGCAAGGGCGGTGATCAGCCATTGCAGCACGCCGACGCCCGCCGGCAGTCCGATGATGACGCCGATCACGGTCAGCCAGATGTTCTGTGAGATCAGCAGCCTGCCGATGCTGCGGTTACGAAAGCCGAGTACCTTCAGGGTAGCGAGCTCGCGCGAGCGCTCCACATAGCTCATGATACCGAGGTTATACAGCACCACGATCCCGAGGATCACCGCCGCCACGACGAGGATGACCACCATGCTGTCCATGATCTGCACAAAGCTGTTGAAGGTTTCCATCAGCTGCGCCTTGTCCTGCTTGCCGGCGATGAGCTCCGAGGATCGTACCTCATCGGCGCTTTTGTCGGTATAGATCGCGGAGGGAACATACTCAACACCGAGCTGATCGGCGAGGACGTCGGTCATCGTCACGCTCTCGGTCATGATGGAGCGGTTATAGCCGATGACCTTCGCCGTATAGGTGTCGCTTGAGCCGTAGGGAGAGAACGTGATCGTATCGCCGATCTCAGCCTTGTCCTTCAACCGCAGACAGAGATACACGCCGTCGTCGCTCAGGGTGATCCGCCTGTTTTCTTCATCAATGACATTGAGCTGATCACGCGGATTATGCACGATATCCAGCGTGACCGTATCGCCGTCAAGGCTGATACCGCTCAGGCTCTCCCAGTCGCCGCCGATCTCATCGGCGAGGGATAACGCGTCCTTTTTGTCGGCGTTATCAACGAGGTTGACCTTGGTCGCGTAGTTCGAGATATCGTGATCGAGCAGGTCAAGGAAGCCTGCCATCGTATCGCGCATCCCCAGTCCCCCGACCATCAGAATCATACAGCCGACGATCCCGAACAGCGTCATTGCGGAACGGCTCTTGTGGCGGCTCAGATCGCGCAGGTTCCACTTGGTGCCGAACTTGAGCTTATCCCAGAAGGGGAACCGCTCCAACAGCATCTTGCGCATTCGCTTCGGCGCATAGGGGCGCAGCGCGTCGGCGGCAGTCCCCTTGAGCTGCTGTCGGACGGACAGAAAGCTGATCAAGGTCAGCAGGAGCACGGTGACGAGCATCACGGGATAGCAGAACGGCGGAACCGCCGCCGACCAGTCGGGCATATCAAAATAGGTACCCATCATGCCGTTCTCGCTCATCACGAGCTTGCAGACGCCCAGCCCGAGGAGCGTACCCAGCCCCGTGCCGATCAGTCCGATGAACAAGCCGTAGGAGGTATAGTGCCTGAGGATCCTGCGGTTCTTGAAGCCGAGCGCCTTCAGGGTGCCGATCTGGAGCTTCTCCTTGGTCGCGATTCGGTGCATGGTGGTGACCATCGTGAGGATCGCGATCAAAAGGAACAGGACGGGCAGCACCGAGCCCATCGTCTTGCCCTCTTCCGCCTCCCCCATCGCCTCCTGATAGACGATGTGGTCGTCCTTGGGGGTGACCATGATCGTGCGGCCGAGCGCTTCCTTCACCTTATCCTCTAAGGTTTCTTTATCGACATCCGAGAGCAGGTTGATTTGAGCATACACCTGATCCAGCGCCTGTGTGATATCTTTCTCGGTAAACAGGAGCTTAGAGAGACTGTCGTCGATGAATTCTTCGGGGACGCCCGATTTCTCCAGTTCATCGGCGACGGTTTTTTTCATTTTGGATTCGACGGCGCTCCTGAGCTTTTTCGGCGTCATATAGGCATAGCCGAAGCTGTGATAATCAGGCATGAGCTGGTTTTTATCGGCGACACAGATCATGTGCTCGCCCGACTTGATCAGCCCGACGATTTCGCCGCTGATCTCCGTGCCCTGAAATTCGAGCGTGAGGGTATCGCCGAGCGCATACCCATTTGCCGCGGCGAATTTGTCGCTCAGCCAGAAGCCGTCGCTGTTCTCATCATATGCCGCGCCGTCCGTGACGAGGAAGGTTGAGACGTTGAAATCCTCGCTGACGTCCAGCGCGAGCGCCTTATTCTTTTCGCCCTTGATATCGAGGTTGACGGAAAGATACCGCGTCGCTTGTCTGACGCCGTCGATGGCGGCGATCCTTTGCAGGTCGTCCGCGGTAAAGCCTTTTTCCGCATACAGGCGATAATCGGCATAGTTAGTATGGTCAAAGAAGCTGCCCGTATCCACCTCGATCGTGCGCCATTCCATATTGAAGCCGAGGAAGATCCCCATGCCGAGCGTGATCATGATGATCATGGAGATGAACTGCGCCTTGTAGCTCCACGCGGTGCGAAACAACTTGCGTATCAGCATCACCACTCCACCTCGTCCGCTCTCATGGGCTCAGCCTGTTCTTCGATCGAACGAATTTTTCCGTTTTTAACGCGGATGACGACATCCGCCATCCGTGCGATACTCTGGTTATGGGTGACGATGACGATGGTCTTGCCGTAGTTCCTTGCCATGCTCAACAGGAGCTTTAGCACCATCACGCCGGTCTCGGAGTCGAGCGCGCCGGTCGGCTCGTCACAAAGGAGAATCCTCGGATTCTTGGCGAGCGCTCTGGCGATCGAGATGCGCTGCTGTTCGCCGCCCGACAGCTCGGAGGGGAAGTTATGTAAGTGATCGCTCAGCCCGACCTCGGCGATCATCTGCTTCGCGTCGAGCGAAGCCTTCGATATCTCCGAGACGAGCTCAACATTCTCATAAACGGTCAAGGTCGGGATCAGGTTGTAGAACTGGAACACAAAGCCGACCGTCGCCGCGCGGTAATCGGCAAGCTCGTTATCGGACAGGGTGCTGATATCCCTGCCGTTCACGGTGATCGTGCCCTCTGACGGACTGTCCAGACCGCCCAACAGGTTCAGCAGGGTGCTTTTGCCGGCGCCGGACGGTCCGAGGATGACGACGAATTTTCCCTCTTCCAGCGTAAAGCTGACGTCGTTGAGCGCTTTGAGCTCATGGTCGCCGCTGGTATATGCTTTTGTAACGTTTTCAAACTGAACGATTGCCATAACAAACCTCTCAAAAATCATAATTTGAATAAGCCTGCCCTACCGGGTGACGGTCAGGCGTGTCAGCGGCTTTCCGTCCGCCCACTGCTGCTGATAGATACGCGTGCATTTCTTGAAGCGTTCAAACTGCTTGCGCGCCTTCACCTCGTCGCCGTAAACCTTCCAGCATCCGACGTATTTGGCACAAGCCGCCTTGTTGTCGATGAAGCCCTTGACGTCCTCGCACGGATAGCCGAGGAACAAGCCGATCTCATGCGGAAAGTCCTCAGACTCGGACAAGCGGCTGATCAGGTGCGTCAGACAGGCGGAGCAGCTCTCGGAGCAATAACCGCGTTCTTCGAGCAAATGGCGCGACTCCTCTTCCTGCAGTCTGGTTTCCAGCTGTGAGGGGCGAAAGACGTAGATCAGGGCTTTTCCCTCTCTCGTCCTGAGCGGTATGATACGGATGCCCTTCTCCCTCAAAGCGATGTTCCAGGTTCTCAAAAAGGAGAAAAGCTCCGTCTCCGAGTGGTAGGAACAGCTGAACAGACTGCCTGTTTTAATCCCCGCCAAGGTCGGCGAGCAGTACCGGATCAATGCTTCTTCTGACATGATACACTTCCTTTTACAATGCCGTTAGCTGCCGCTAACCGTTGAAGAAAAGTAAAAGCTAACCGGGTGGTTAGCTGTCGCTAACTGCTATTATAGGCGAATATTCCCGTTTTGTCAATAGCTTTTGCAGAAATCCGTTTTCTATTCATGCTTTAAGCTGCCGTTGTCAATGCTGTTCTCCGAGCCTTCAGCCCGAAATAAAGAAATCTCCCAACCGCTAAAGCGATCGGGAGATTCTGAAAAAAGGAGCTATGATGATAAGCTTTGATTGAAAGTGAGAATGATCAGCGATTGACGCTTTCTCCGATGGCGTAAGGCGTTTCAACATCTACCAGATAACGCTGGATGTAGGTAGCGTCTAAGATCGTCATCTCGCCGTCGCCGTCAACATCGGCGGCTGCCTCGTTGAAGGAAGCAGGCAGCCCGAGATCGACCAGCGCGCGCTGGATCCATGTCGCGTCGAGGATAGTCACTTCGCCGTCATCATCCGCGTCGCCGAGGAGGTAGCCCGAGGGAGCTTCGCTCTTCGCCGTTGTGATCGTGACGGTGGTATCGGCACTGATTTTGGTAATACGGTAGGTGTTATCGCCCAGTTCCTTGATGTTTTTATAGGTACCGGAGGTTGCCGTCACTTGGCTCAGCGTGTAGCCGTCCTTGAGAACGACGGTGAAGTTGACCTGACCGTCGCCGGTGGAGTCGGGCTCGCCGGTAGCGCTGCTGCGCGATACGGCAGTGCCTGTCGCGGAGACGGATTCAGAGGCGCCGGCGGTGTCCTGCGTCCGATAGACGGTGACGGATTCAACGCCGCTGTCGCCCGCAAAGGTCACGGAGTAGCCCTGATCGACGATCGCTTCCTGTTCGACAGAATGATCGCAGGCATCAACCGAAACGGTCATGGGGATCGTCTGCTGTTCGGTCGCGCCGCACTTCGAACAGGTGTAGGTCATCACGCCTGTTGATGTGGATGTTGCCGCGGTCGTCACCACGCCGGCATTCCAACTGTGGCTATGGGAGCCGCCCTTGCACGCGGTCACGCTTGTCGCGGTCGCAAAGCTCGGGGTACTGCTCGATACGGCAGTCGGGTAGGAAGCCATGATATAATTCACATTCTTCGGGAGTGAATAACTGAAGATCACACTGCCGCCGCTGCCTGTCTTGGTGTTGATGATCTTCCCGGCGGTATAGCTTGTCGTGCTTGAAGCATACTTCTGATTACTGCCGAACCAGCTTGCCTTGGCGGAGCCGTCCATTCCTGCTGTGCCGGCGGTAAAAATCGTCGCGCCCTGGATAGATATGGTACCATCCGCGTCGATCGGAGAATTGTCGCCGCCGGACTTCATGCTGAATACTGCCTGCGTGCCGCCGTAGAGATACAAGCCGCCGTTAGCGTCGAGGCCGTCGCCGTCGCAGTTGACATACAGGTCGCCGCCGTAGATGTAGATATTGTAGTTGCCTGTTGTGGTGGTGGAACCGCCTCCGGGATTGAAGCCGCCGCCCGGACGTCCGCCGGGACCGCCGCCGGGGTTAAAGGTATTGCCGCCGCCCGCGCCGGGATCGGAGCCGCTACTGCTGCCGCCTGCCGCGTTCACGCCGTCGTCGCTCGCGACTACATACTGGCGACCGGAATAGATGTAGACGGTGCCGCCCTCGAGTCCTTCATAGGAATGGTTGATGGTGATATCGGGATCACGGGATAAGCCGCCCTCGGTGCCGATGGTGAGCGAGGTGTCGCCGTGCATTCCGTCGTCGCCTGTCTGGATCGTGAAGGTGCCGCCGGTCACGGTCACGTTCGCGTCGGAATGAACCGCGTCATCGCCGGTATTCAGCGTAAATGTACCGCCGGTGATGTTCAGCGCGGGCTCGAGCCCTGCTTCTTCGGCACGGTCGCCGGAGGCTTTCAGCCCTTTACAGCTATATTCATCCGCGAGGGTATCGTTCCATACGCTGTAGCCCTTCCAGGTGCGGATATCAAAGCTGCCGCCGTTGATGTTCAGCGCGGTGTCCGCCTGGACGCCGTCGCCGTCTACGTCGAGGTCGAAGCTGCCGCCGTTGATGGTAATGGTACCGGCAGAATCGGTGTCGATGGTCGTTCCTTCGGTTTCGTCGGTCGCGTCGGGCGCGCTCTTGATGCCGTCGTTGGCGGCTTTGATGACATAGGTGCCCTGATTGATGACGATACTGCCGTCACAGCCGATGCCGTTGTTGACCGCCGCGCCCGAGGTGGTCGCGCCGTAATATTTGGCGTTGCCGCTGATATTGATGGTGCCGCTCTGGTTAAAAATCAGTTCCGATGTCGATCCGCCTTTGATACCGTTCTTCGCGTTGGCGACAACATTCAGATTGCCGTCGCCGCAGAAGGTTACGGAGGAGCCGCTCTTGACCTTGATCGCCGCGCCCTCAAAGGCGTCGGCTACAGTCGTATCGGTCGAGGTCTCATTCGCGGGATCCTCGTTATCGGTGAGGGTGGAGGCGCCCACGAGGTGGATGTTGACTGTCGCTGACTTCTTGATGACGATCGGCGCGGTCGCGGATGACGAAAGCGTCAGGTTATCGAGAATCAGCGTCACGTTGTTCAGCCCCTTGCTGACGATGATCGCGCCCTCATTGCAGCTGCCGCCGATGCGGTAGGTGCCTGCCGTCGTGATGGTCAGCGTGGTGCCGTCGATGGTGTAACCGCTGCCTGCCGAGGTCTCGGTGATGCCGCTGTTTGAAAAGGTCAGCTCAGCGCTCTGCTCCACAACGGCAGAAGTCGAAGCCGTATCGACCGACGCCGCCATTCCGCTGACGGTGAGGGGGAGTACCAGCATCAGCGCCAGTAGGATGGATAAGAGTTTTCGTGTCATAATAAATCTCCTTTCATTCAGTTGGATGATATTCTGTTTTGATTCCACTTGCATCATACAACTAATAAAAAGGAGTTGCAATAATTCTCACAAAGCTTTCAGCTACTTTTCACATAACCGTCACATTACGGAACGCCGACACGCAGACAGGCTGTCAAATCGGAACCGGGCTATTGATTCTTGCACGTGTTTGTAGTAAAATAATCTTGTACTGACTCTTCATAAAACCGGTTGACAGTCATCAGGAACTGTTCACCGGATAAAGGCGGGATACATGATGGAAAGGGTTTACGATAGTAAGGCGGAAAATAAAATCATTCGCCGGCTGTTTTTGAAGTCGGAGATATCCTGGGGCGTTTCGGACTTTTCAAAAGCGATCGGCCCGATGATTGATCTGGTATTTGTCAGCCAGTTTATCGGGATCGACGGCGTCACGGTTCTGGGCTTTATGGCGCCGCTGATCATGTTCTTTGAGCTGATCGGCTCGGCTGTCGCCAACGGCGCCCGAAACAAGGTTTCTTCAATGATCGGCGCCGGAAAGCTGGATATCGCCAACCGTGTTTTTTCGGATGCGCTGATCATGAGCGGCGGTCTGTCTGCCCTGATGGCGCTGTTGGCTTTTGTCTTCAGCACGGGGCTGGCGTTTGTACTCGGCGCGCGTGAGCCCGGAGTTGCTCAGATGACGCAGCAGTATATCAGGGGATACCTGATCGGTTTTCCGTTTTATACGCTCACCAGAGTCATCACGCCGTTTTTACAGATAGAAGGACAGTATCAGCGCGTGAACACGACCTCGATCCTGACGACAGTCATCGACATCGCGGCGGATTCTGTGGCGGTCTTTGTCCTGCACGGGGGGATGTTTGAGATCGGCTTGGCGACCTCGGCAGGCTATATCATCCCGTTCTTCGTGAGCGCGTCTTATTATATGGGAAAGAAGAGCCCCTCTGTCTTTAAGCTCAGCTTCAAGGGCTTCAACCCGAAGCTGTGTTTGGAGATGCTGCGGCTCGGCGCTCCGATGGGCATCACCAAGGGCAGCAACTCGATCGCCGGTTTGATCATCAACAATATGCTCACCTCCTTCAATATGCCTTATCTCGTGGCGGCGCACGGCGTTTTCTCTCAGATCACGGTGTTCGTCAGAGCGGCATGGTACGCGCCGGCGGATACGCTGATGGCGTTTGCAGGCGTTTTTGTCGGCGAGGAGGATCGGGATTCGATCAAGCTGGTTCAAAGGCTCTCGCTGCTCCATTCGCTGATCATGACAACCTTGATTACGCTTTTACTGTCTGTTTTTTGTGATTCGATCGTGTCGGTCTTTTTGAACACCGACAAGCCCGAGGCGCTGGAGCTGGCGTCACAGTGTATCCGGATATCCTGCCTGTCGCTGCCGTTCCACACAATCGTCTATAATTTCAACAATTATCTGATGGGGATCAAGCGGCTGAAATTCGCCAACATCTACAGCTTTTTGATCGAATGCGGCAACCTGGTTCCGATCACCCTGCTGATGCTCGGTTTCATCGGCTATCAGGGGGCGTGGATCTCAAAGATCATCAATATGATCGGACTTTCGCTGATCGCCGTCATCTACATACGCATGAATAAGGGCGGAAAATCCTTCAGCGATAAAATGCTCCTGATGCCTGACGATTTCGGCACGACAGAAGAGAACGAAATCGCGGTGATCGCTTCCTCGACACAGGAGATAGAAGAGTTATCGAAGCTCGCGATCGCCTTCGCCATGGAGCACGGCGCGGATAAAAAGCGCGCCATGAGCTACGGGCTGATCACCGAGGAGCTGTCGGTCTTTTTGGCGGAGCATGGGTTCAAGGACGGCAAGGAGCATCATATCAACGCGAGGCTGGTCGCTAAGGACGACGACCTGATCATCCGCGTGAGAGACGACTGTAAGCCGCTGAATCTGAAGGATTACTACCGGGCGCTGTTAGAGACGCCCGAGATCGAGGATGATGAAATCACCTTGGCGATCATCTTTAAGTCGGCGAAGGACGTCAAATATACCGCGACCTTCGGCGCGAATAATTTGATCGTCAGGGTATAAGTCAAAACACACCAACTATACTGAGAATCATACGATACAAGGAGAGAGCATATGGAATTTGATCAGGTCATCAGGGAACGCTATTCGGTTCGCCGGTATCGGCAGGAGCCGATCGCGGACGAGGCGCTGGATACAATCCTCAAGGCAGGGATGATCGCGCCGACAGGATGCAACTATCAGCCCCAGCGCGTCTATGTGCTGAAAAGCGATGAGGCGATCGCAAGAATCCGGGAGCTGTCGCGCTGTGCCTTCGACGCTCCCGTCGTGCTGATCGTCGCGCTGAAGGAGAGCGAGGACTGGAAAAGTCCGCTGGAAGCCGGCTGCAGAGCCGGGATACAGGACGTGAGCATCGTTGCCGACCACATGATGCTGGAAGCATGGAATATCGGCGTCGGCTCCTGCTGGGTGAATTACTTCAAGCCCTCCGAGGTCAAGGCGGCGTTCGGCTTGCCCGAGGATGAAACGCCCGTCCTGCTGATGACGCTCGGCTATCCTGCCGACGACGCCAAACCGGCAAAGCTCCATGAAGCGTCCAAACAGCCGGAGGAAATCATCCAATACAGATAACGTAAAAGATCATCAAAATACCGATAAAAGAAACCACCCTGACAGCTTGGCATAAGCCAAAGCCGGGGTGGTTTTTGTGATATCTGATATTAGATTTGTTCTGCGCATCAGGAATTTGCCGGAACACTAACCGCCCGGCATGGGCGGCAGATCCTCGGAAGAGCCGCCGGTCGGCTTTGGCGCGGCGGTAGGCGCAGGGATGACGATCTTTTCGCCGACATGATGGGGATCGGGCAGATATGCCAGCGCCTTTTGGATCAGCGTCGCGTCAAACACGGATAAGCCGTTTCCGTCTACGTCGGCGGCTCTCTCGTCGATCACAGCGACCTCCATCTGCGCGAGCCTGCGCCGAACAACTACCGCGTCAAGGACGCTGACCTCGCCGTCGGCGTCGGCGTCTCCGCGAAGATAGTAACCCTCTGCGGCGGCAAAGCCTACGCTCAGTAACACGATCAGCAGGATCGCGGTCAAAATCGCGGTGATTCTTTGCAGCATCTCGTCTTATCCTCCGTTATCCGGGATCGCAGGCAGATTGATCTCATCACCGCCTGCATAGGGATTCTCCGGCGCGGAGGACGCGCTCTTGGAACTGCCCTGTGAAGAATTGCTCTTGGAGCCGCCCTGTGAGGAGGCGCTCTTGGAGCCGCCCTGTGAGGAGGCACTCTTGGAGCCGCCCTGCGAGGAAGCGCTCTTGGAGCCGCCCTGTGAGGAGGCGCTCCCGGCGCCGCCATCACGATCAGCCTCTCCCTCCTCGCCGGATGCTCCGGAGGAGGCAGCTGCGCCGCCCGGGCTGCCGGCTGCGTCATGTGCGTCCTCCTCCATCAGGGGCAAATCGCCCTGCTTGCCGGCGGCGGGAGCCGTCCCGGCGCTTTCTGTCGCGCCGACAGTTGCCTTCGGCGTATTGGAGGTCGCGGCAGTGTTATCCTGATTCTTTTTTCCGCAGGCGGTACAAAGCAACAAACAGCATACCGCCGTCAATATAATAAACAGTCTTTTTCTCATGATCGTTCACTTAAATACCAATCATCCACAACCCTATGGGATGTAATTTAAGCGACAGGCGCCGATCTACGGCGCCTGTCTGTTTGCGAATACGGATTAACCCTCGTCGGGCATGGGAGGAAGATCATCGTCGCCGGTCGTGGTAATCACGTCGCCGGTGTTAAAGCGGATCACTTCCAGCTCAGTTGCTTCATAGCGTTCTTTCTGCATTTTCTTTACCCTTCTTTCTTGATTCGATCGGTTTTGAAGGACTTTTACCGTTAACCTAATTGTTCCTTTGCGTAGTAATAATACGCATACAGATTCTCTACGACCGTCTTGAGCTTAGCGTTAGAGCCGGTTACCGCCCAATTATAATACCTGATAGGGCTGTATGTCAAGACCGAAGTGTTGGCGCCGTTGGTAAAGGTGATCTTCTGGTCGTTAAAGATCTTTCTCGCGGAGATTCCGGTGATGTCGATACAGTAGTAACCATAGGTCGTGCTGTCCTTATACGGCGTCAGCGTCTTGCCGTCTACCGTGATCACGGTGTTCGCCGCCGCGTCGGCGTCGGTGATGTTGAAGAACAGGCGGACGCTGGTCTGAGAGGTTGCCGTCAGCGTCGCGCTGGTGTACTTGTAACCATAGACCGAAGCATCCAGCGTGCTCATATTGGTGTTATCCGCAGGCAGGTTCTCGAAGGTAGGCGTCTCCCAATCGGCGTCGATCGAGGGAATGTAGCTGCCGGCGAGATTGTCGAGCTCATAGTTGAAGAATCTCTGGATCGAATCGCCGTAGTCGAGCATCGAACAAATCAGGTTCTTGTACTTCGGATACGCCTTTGACAGCGTACCGGCGTATTTGGCGATGCTGTAGGAGCGTGTCATGATCGGCTCGGCCTCATCGCCGCGATAGAATTTGAGCGTGATCTCGTCCGCCATAGCGCGCGCGTTCACCTTACAGGTGAATTCGTAGTTCGCGCCGTAGTATTTGTCGGGATTCGCGGCGATATAGGTCGCGGTGCCGGAGCGGGAATAATCCTCGTTGCCGTAGCTGTACTCAGCATGGAAATCGGGACAGAGCGCAGGATCGACATACACATAGAAGCGGAACGCAATCTCATCCTGCAGACCGATGCTGAACGATCTGTTTCTGGCGATAACCCTGTCGAGATAGAAGGTGTGATGGTACCAGTCGTCGCCGCCGGTATAATCGGGCTTGAAGTAGATATCGTACATACCGGTCTCGGCAACGGTATAATGATTATCCGCGCCGTCGGGATAATACTCGCTGATGCCGGTGCCGTCGTTGGAGGTAACGACCTTGATCTCGTCGCCCGCGTTGAGCATCACGCTCTTGAGGACATACTCGCCGGGAGCGGCGGTGTTCGGGGTAAAGCGGTGCTTGCTCTCGAGCTCCTGCCAGTTGAGGATGAGATAATAGTTGGTATCGGGATCCAGAACGGGCAGCTCCTCCAGCGCGGTACCCGTGTATTCTTTGCCGTCGGGGCCGGTCACGGTCGCGTAATGGGTTCTGTAGCCTACCTCTTCATAGGTCGGGTAGGTGGTAATCTCGGACTCATAGTCAACATTCTCGCTGATCGTAACAGCCGGCGTATCACAGTCGTTACAGGTAAAGGTAGCGGTCGCGTCGCCGTAGTATTCGTCCCAATCCCAGGTAACGTTATAGTTATGGGCGTCGGTACCGATGAACTTCACCTTGCTGTACACGTTGTAGTCGTTGATCTTTTGCAGGAACGAGGTGTGGGTGCCGTAAACAGTCAGCGAAGAGCTGTTCGGGATCGCGCTCATCTTGCTGATCTGACACTGACCGGAGCGGTAGGCTTTGGTGGTCGTGGTTCTGAGCTCCTCGAGGCTGTTGCAGCCGTAGAAGGCTCTGTTGCCGATATAGCCCAACCGACTCTGATCCGTCGCGCCGACGATGACGGTCTTGAGGTTCGTACAACCCTCGAAGGGCGCTCTGACCGATGAATCGCCGTCGGCGATCTGGAAGATGTTGTCACCCATGGTGACCTTGGTGATGGTGGTGTTATTCAGGAACGCCTGACGTCCGATCAAGCCGATCTCCCTGCCGCGATATTCCTCGACGGGATAGCTTTGGGGAACGGTATCGGGCACCACGATCTCGGCGTCTCTGCCGTGGTAGCCGTCCAGCGCCATGGTGTTGCCGTTGACATGGAAGGAGAAATACGGGATCACGATCGCCTCAGGCGCGATCTCGGTTTTGTTATCGTTGATATCAAACCATCTTTGACAGGCTTCACATTTGAAGTGAGCCGCATAACCGTTGGTGTAGGTATCGGTGGCGGGATCGTAGGTCGGTACGGTAGCCGCCTCGCGCGTCAGCACGTGATCTTCGCTGTGGGTTTGGACGGGAGATTTCACGGTAACGGTCTGACCGTCCGCGGCGGTATGATTGATCTCGAGCCATCCCTTGGCGTTCTCACAGCCCTCAGAATAATCAAAATGTCTTGTGCCGCTCGGGAAGTAATAGTCCTGCGTCTCGGTATGACCGCACTCGCAGGTAAGCGTCAGATGACAGAGCAGGTCGCTTGATGCGGGGAACTGTCCGAAGAGCGCTTCCCAGACGTTGGTTGTATTCCATTCGTCATTCACCGTGTAGGTGTGCTGATCCAGGTAGGAAGGCGTGACATTACTGAAGTTGCGCGCATAGGTATCGGCAAGCGAGCCGTGGTTGCAGTACATGATGAAGTTGTCGCCGGTATCGAATGCCGTATCTATGATCCTTCTGCTGTTTCCGGACTGGGGATAGGTGGTTGTGGTCTTGAAGGAATCGAGGTTACATCCCGAGAAGGCATTCTTCTGGACAAGCTCCAGCTTGCTGCCGGTCTCGACGACCTTCAGATTCGTACAATTTTGGAACGCGTACTCGCCGATGTTATAGTACGGATCGGGGATGATCACCTTGGTGATGACCTTGTTGCCCTTGAAGGCTCCGTTATCGACAAGGGCGATGGGGTTGCCCTGATACGCTGCGACAGGATAGTTATCCGGTATTTTCGTCGCGAGGGTGATCTCGGCGTCGGAGCCGTTATAACCGGTAATCTGGACGCCGTTGAAGGTGAAGTACGGAACCTCTGCGGTCGCCTCAGCCTCGGTGATCCGGGTAGTGCACGCCTCGTTAGCAAAGTATTTGTCGCAACGGCTGCAGTACCAATAGGCGCGGCTGCCGTTGGTGTAGGTATCGGTGGCGGGATCATAGGTAGGCGCAACACCGGGATGCGCGGTGAGGTCATGACCGAGCGGATCGGTGATATCCCATCTGTAGTGATGGATGATATCGACGCCCTCCGCGATATAGCCGTCCATGTTGCTCGCCTTGAAGTCGCCTTCGGAATAGCCGCCGTGGATACAGTCCGCGGTAGCGTGCGACAGCGTATCGGGCAGGCTGTAAGCGGAAAGCTCTCTGGTCGTATCACAGTAGAGACACTTCACGGTCACGGAGCTGTGCCACATCTGCGACTGTGTCACATAACGGGGCGCTTCTTCGCTCCATACAGCGCCCTCGGCGCCCCAGACATGGTGCGGATCATAGGTGAAGGTTTTCTCGGGGCTTGTGAGCGAAATATTGTTTTTGTCGGTATAGGTCGCCGTTTTGACGGCTGAGCCTGCCGCTTTACAGGTAACGGGCGTGGAGCTGACGGTGTTAAATGTCAGCGCGTCGGCGTCCAGCGTTACTGTCGCGCCGCTGATCTCATACGCGGTCGGGCTGCTGGAATATTCAATATAGTAGACCTTATTGAATTTCAGCCGCGCGGAATTCTCACCGTCCCAGGTCCATTCCGCTTCGCTTCCGTCCGCCTTACCGTAGACCATATACAAACGATATTCATCGCCGACCTTTTTCGTTAAGAACTTGCCGGTATAAATATAGTTTGTATAGGGGATAGCGTGTTTGTAGTAATCAAACATTTCACCCAGATAGGTGAGGAGCGCATATTCGCCGGGGGATGTCGCACCGCTGTAAGAGGTGGTCAGCTCGCCGTCAATATTGTAGTTAAGCCTCGTTCCGTTAAGCGTCTTAAACGATGTACCGGCAGGGAAGCCGACTTTCTCACCGACGCTGTAGATACCGCCGTCACGAAGGATGGTCGCGGAGGTAGGGATCGTGATGCTGTCCGCGCTGATCTCCTGCTGTGCGGCTTCGTCGGAAAAGTACTTCTGACAGTCGGAGCAGTACCAATATTCGATGTTGCCGTCGGCATAGTCGGAGGGCTGTTTCGCGGCGGTATGGGTGAGGTTATGTGTGGTGACCTCGGTAAAACCGCCGACATGGCTGTTGTAAGACAGGTTCGCCAAACAGCTGTGATACAGCGTGACGGGAACCTTTATGTCGTTCAGAAAAATCGTGCCGCTCGCCAGACAGGTAACCGTCTTTACATCGGTATCTGTCAGCGCGTCGGGACGGATATTGCGAACCTCTTTGCCGAAGGTGATGCCGGTCAGGGTATGGTTGCCGCTGAACGCACCGTCGTCAATATAGTTGATCGGGGTGTCCGACAGATCCTTGCCGTCAGTGCCCGTATAGCCGTCGGGAACGGTATCGGGAACGGTCAGCGTCGTATCGGCGCCGTTGTACTTGACGAGCTTGGACTCCATCACTACCCACTGACCGGTGTCATAATCCATGTAGCTTGATCCTGCCTCAAATACCATGTAGGGGATCGTCAGCTTGCTCTCTTCGGTCAGGACGAACAGCTCATCGGCAGATTGGTCAACCACATAATGATTGGAGCCAAGCTCAAAATACGCGACGTTGCCGGGATGCTCCATGTCCGTCGGAGCTACCGCCGGATGATAGGAGGCTGTCAGGTCGTCCAAAGAACTGACACCGTGGATGTACTGGGTGCCTTCCTGATGATCGACGTCGTTGTTCCACCACCACGCGCCCTGCTCAGGCGCGCAGGTCACGGTCTGGTTCAAGCCGCCGTTGTTGAAGATGACGTTGGTGCTGCCCGCAGGGAGCAAAACGCCGAATACATCCTGATTATAGCCGTTTTTGAACAAGAACTGCATCTGCTTGCCCGGCCATGCGGATGTTGTTGCCTGACCGTTATCATCGTAGGCGTAGGCATACTGGTTTTCAGCCGCCCATCCGTTCGCGTTCGTAAAGAAAACCGCGATCGGATCGCCCCCGACCTCCTCGGCAGAAGCAGAAACGGGAATGATCGTGAAGACGCTGAGTACCATCATCAGCACAAGCAGCAGACTCACGGGCTTACGTAAAGCTTTCATAATAGTCCTCCTTCGGTATGATTGAAAAGGGGAGTTGATTCCGACGCCGCGCTTCATGAAAACAGACCTCCTGCCTTTGCCTGCCGCCCGGGCGCATGGCGCTTGAGAAACATCAACGCTGTCATGCGCCGTCGGAAAGCGCGCTTGGCGTTTTCTCTCCGATTGATAAAGGCTGTTTCATGAAAACCGTATCATACTCATTTTCAATAAAAACTCGACATTCTTATCGGTCTGCTTTTTATTGAATCCTAGTATAAGAATCTATTCATCCCATCTTAACAAATGCATTATAACATACGATTAGCGAATTGTCACGAAAAAGTAGCATAAATAACTAGAATTTTTATAAATAACCGAAACAGTTGGTATCGAACGCACAGCGCTCAGCGATATACTATATAGTGACTCGGTGAGCCGGTGGATACAACACGTTTTCGACGCTGATTGATAGATGCCGGTTTTTGATGACAAAATATGCCCTTTTTTATCAATTCTTATGTATATGAGTGAAAAATCGGCGGTACTTTCGGATGAAATCTTGTTGACTTTTCATCAAAAGTATAGTAGAATGAAGGAGCTAGGTCTATCCTCGACTCATGATTTGATGACAAAACGGTCTCGCATATTCCTTATCGGGGCAAAAACCGCTTTGTTTTCAGCCCGGTGATATGCCGGACAGAGCGATCCTGCCGCCTTTGGGGATGACCGACAGGGTTCACGGCGTATGAACCGACAGATAAAATGGTGTATCTTCCCCGGTTTGCCGTTTTACGGCAACAGAGGAAGGTCGGATATACAGTTTAAAGGTGAAGGTTTTGTCCAAAATTAGCCTGATCCCGGCGATCCTCCTGATCGCGCTTGTCCTGTGCCTGTCGGCGTGCGGCAAAAAGAGCGATAACGGCGCGACGCCGGATACCACACCGACTCAAAGCAGCGCGGAAACATCCGCCTCACAAGCAAAGCAAGCGTCCTCCGCCACCGAGACAGCTGCCCAAGGCGAGCAGAAAAACAGCTCGTCGCAAAGCGGCGCCCAAACGGCACAGAACAACGCCGAGGGCGATCAAAACGCAACGCCGAACCGATCGGATACCGACGAAGGCGACACAAACGAGGCGCAGTCAAACAGCGGCAGCTCGTCCGTACAGGAGCGCTCCGGTCAATCCGGCTCCGGCGCAAACAGCGCCGCAAAGCCAAACAGCTCTTCGGGCAAGGCAAGCTCTCAGCAACAGGAGCATAAGGCGTCTGCCCCGACCGAATCACCCACATTCAGCCCGAAAGATAAAGACAACGCCGAGGTGAATATCAATGACCTTTAGGAAGCGCCTCATGACAGCGGCTCTATCCGGCGCCATCGTTTTGATGATGACAGGCATGATGGTCTCAGCCGCCGCGGGAGTACTGCTCGGAGATGTCAACGCCGACGGAGAGGTAACGGTCATGGACGCGACCTGTATCCAGCGGAAGCTTGCCGATCTGCGTGTAGACGACAGTTACACGGAGGAAGCCGCCGATGTTGACGGAAACGGAATCATCGAGATGACGGACGTCACCTTCATCCAGCGATGGACAGCGGATATGGAAGTACCCTATGCGATCGGCGTTCAGCCGACCGCAGCGCCGACGGAGCGCCCGACAGACTCCGAAGGCTGGGGGCGCGATATCTTTCGCCCCTAGGCATTTTGTGCAAATATAGGAGAATATCAAATGAAATTTGAATATGAACGCACAAACTTAATCATGACAGAATTCGATAAAGAAGATGTGATCACCACCTCCGGAATTGTTCCGCCGGATCCGACAGTGGTGCTGGAGGCAGAAAGGGAAAACGCCTACGGTTCCTTTGACAGCTTCCAAAGCAAGCTGCCGGGGACGTGGTTCTAAGCGACCAAAAGAGCTTTTTGCGCGCATTTCGTATCGCCGTCGCTTGATCGCGGACAGCTGGAAACGAAGCTGTCATCCTATTTCTATACAGAAACAATCATTTTCTATCAGGCAAAAGGACGGACGAGATGCGCCGTCCTTTATTTTATCCTCGACGGCTTTTGTGTTTGACGCGAACGCCGCTGCCGATACCTTTGGGAGGAACTATGAAACAAATGCCCTTGTCAAGAAAGCTGATCATCATCCTGACAAGTCTGTTGTTCGCGGTGTATGCCGCCTACAACGTTTTTCTCATCGTCAGGGACTACACGATACTGCCGCCGCCGGGAATCATCATCTACGCGACGGTGGCGCTGATGTTTGCGGTCTTTCCCCTTTATTTGCTGACCGCCGGCATACAGGGGAAAAAGCATATCCGGTTCCTGATCTTCCGCAGGATCTCTTTCATCGTCGCCTTATCGGTGATCTTCCTGCTGAAGCTGCGCATGATCCCTTCGGTGATCGCTTCCCTTGATTTCTCGAAGCCGTATACCGTTTTCTATGTCGGCGCCTATTTGATGACGCAGGCAGCGCTGTTGATCCTGCTCATCTTCTTCGTATTTGTCCTCGGGAGATTTCCGCTGTATCCGAGGGCGCTGGTCGTCCTTCCGGTGCTCGCGATCATCTTATTTGCGGGCAGTCTGGCTTTGGAAGCCGTCCTGTACTTTGTCTACGGGATCGGATTAGAGGCGAATACGCTGAGAACGCTCGTGATCCGTCCGGTGTTTTACCTGGGATTCATCTGCCTGTCCGCCTACTTCCTGTTCCCGCCGGAAGCAGCGACAGCACCGCCCGTCAAGCAAGAGTCTAATACTAATCCTTGATAAAAACCTTTATCAAGGATTAGTATAAATAAAGCGTAAAGGAGTACCGCCGGGTACTCCTTTTTTTGTACGGTTATCGGTGAAGCGGTATAGAATACCGCTCTTCCATTTTTGAAAAAGCAAATTACAGCACGCTTTCGCCGGTTCTTCCTTTGCCGTTCGGCATATTAGCGAGATACCGCTGGATACAGGTAACGTCCGTGATTCCGACGTCCCCGTCGCCGTCGGCGTCCGCTGACGTCAGATCAAAGGCTTTGGGAACATCCATCTGTGACAGATACCGCTGCAGCAGCGTAACATCCAAAACGGAAACCTCGCCGTCGCCGTCTACATCTCCGTAAACGGTAGATGTGCGATAGCCCGGCGTATAGGCGCCGCTGTCCGACGGAAGCAGATACAGCTCCAGCTTCTCCAAATAATGGTCGTCGGTTAACTCGATATAATAGATTCCGTCCTGCGTTTCGATCGCGGAATAAAGATTGGAACGGTTGGCTTTATAGCCGGTCATCGTATAATACAAAGGCTCGCATTCACCGGTGTCTGTGCGGTACAGAAAAGCGTTTCCGCCGCCGTCAACGGGACAATTGATGAAAACGATACCGTCCTTCACCGCCGTACAGGCTCCCTTCTTGGTGATGGAAGTCATCTGACTTTCCACCGCGGCGGTATCGCCGACATACGGAATCCCGGGCAGCTTTGTCCAGTCACCGTTTTCATAACAATAGATCACGTCGGAAAGATGCTGCCTTCCGCTTTCCTCACTCACGGTTCCGAGAATGACATAGATTTTTCCGTCTTTTGCACACAGCATAGGCGCGGTCTGCATCTCAGGCAGCGCCTTTTCCTCTGTCCAGGTACCTTCCGCGATGTCATAGCTGAACATAAACGGCTCCTGCTCCTCTTTCCCCCTGGGATATCCGTTGCCGAGACAATAAATCTTTCCCTCACAGGAAATAAGGGATCGGGTGACGATTTCGCTCATGCCGAATATTCTTTCAAAGGAAGCGCTTTTTGAGAAGGTCCATGCCGGGTGATCGGAGGTATAGTCGATGGAAGCCAGGAAGTAATAGCTTCCGTCATTCAGCACAAACTCATCGTCGCCGGACGTACAATCCACCTTGACAAAACGATACAGCTTGTTATTCACATACAGCGGCGGATCGTCATGCAACATATCGACGCTGAGATTTTGCCGTGCTTCATAGACGTTCAGTCCCCTGCTCTGAAAATAAGCATAGACGGACTCGGTTAAATCCGTTCCTTCAAGATTGTAGAACTGAACGCCGTTATACTTTGAAACGACGCCGGAAGAAACATCATAACCGTAAAGCGCTTCACCCTTCGTATCCGTCAGCAACTGACGGCGCGGCGGATAAAAATACGGGTTGCCGATCGACTGCGGGAACGGCTCTGTATAAACCCGGTTCAGCTGCTTTTGTCCCTTGACCAGGAAATCGCAGACACGGGCAACGATCCTGTCCCCGTCGGTGAGAACGAATTCGGTGTCGGTGCTGAACAGCGCCTTCGCGTGACGAATCTCGACGGATCTGCCGTCCGGCGCATAAGAAACGGTCATGCCGTTTGAGGGCAGGGCGGTCAGGGCGCCGCTGCTGTCTGTCGTCCGGCGGTAGCTGAGCTGATACTCCGGGCTGAGATTCGCGCCGCTGATGACGACCGCTTCCTCTTTGGTATCGCATTCCGCACGCATCATGACAGGATTCTCCTCCCCGATCCGGCTGAGGTCCAGGTATCCGCCTGCCGCGCAGGCATCCCGGAGCGCCTCGGTCTTGGTAACACAGGACAGAAGTCTCGCACGGTTTTCCAGCGCATAGTCGGAGCCGGACTGACCTTCCTGTCTCGGATACAAGGCGGCGAGCACCGCGTAAGCGCCGGCTGCCGCAGGCGTCGCCATCGAGGTTCCCGACATAATATCATAAGAGCTGTCTTTGGAGAGCGCGGCGTCGGGCTTGGAGACCGCGATCGAATCAAGATACATCGTGATGGTATCGGCGGAGCCTTCCGCATAACGCGGACTGATACAGACGCCGATGCCGGTTTGATTGTCGCCGAGCGTATCGGCGCTTTGGATCACCTCGGAATGGGCGCCGTGGCAGGAAATATGCGTGGAAATGCCGTTATGCTCTCTGTCGTTGACCGAGCCGAGCATACCGCCCCCTGTCATCGAACAGTTTCCGTCCGCATCAATCAGCACTTCTCCGCCGAGCACAGCAGACACGTACTCATTGTCAGAATAGTGATGCGTCAGATAAATTGAAAAATCGGTGTTGCCGCTGCCGATGGTATCAGGATTTTTCTGAAAAGGAAAATAGAGATAATACTGCTCATCCATATTAACGTTACGGATCGTGATTTTCAGCGACGCCGGGCGATCGGATCGAGTGAATACCGATTCGGGCGTGACCGCCATCTCACAGACCGCTTCCGAATCGGCAACCGCCTGTCCCATCCGGTTCTGAACACGGAACACCGACGCGCCGAACGGCTTGACGGACGCGTCACAGTCGGTCAACGCCGGCGTTACCGAGCCGCCTTCGACCTTTGCGTTGCCGTCAAATACGCCGTAATATTCGGTCGTTCTGCTGCGCTCTTCCCGAGAAGCGATATTCGGGAAGTAAACACGGTAGCCGACGGTGGAGAGAACATTCACCCCGGGCGCGCACAGATCAACCTTCGCCTTGCCGTAATTACTGAACCTTGCCAAGCTGCCGTCGATATTTGCCGCGCCGACCGACACCAGATACGGAGAGTTTCCGCCGGCAGGAGAATAGGACTGCATATCAAGATCGTCATTGTCGTTGCCGGCGGCAGCGAAGGTAAGGACGCCCTCTTCACCGAGCCGGTTGATGACGTCATCATAAATCTCGCTGTTTCCGGGAGCGCCCCAGGAGTTGCTTGTCGCAACAATATTAACGCCGCGCTGCTTCGCCTTGAGCACATAGCTCAGGGCGCCGAGCTCCCGATAGAAATAGGTGTTACCCTCCGCGCTGTCGCCATAGGCAGACGCGGTGCTGCACATCATGAGCTTCATGTTGGCGCCGGATGCAACGCCTGCCGTGCCGATCCCGTTATTCGCCTGTGCCGCGATAATCCCCGAGCAGTGCGTACCGTGTCCGAGCGAATCGGTGACGTCGTCTTGGTTATCCCAGAAGTTGAAGCCGTGCTCTCCCTCCAGCCCGATATCGCCGGGATTGGTCCAGAGCATATCCTCCAGATCCTCGTGGGTGGTGTTCACGCCGGAGTCGATCACGGCGACGACAACCTCGTCCTCGTCGCCGGTCAGCTTGTTCCAGCCGTGACCTGCATTGGTAGAAAGATAACCCTCCGTCGTATCACCGCGTGCGCTGACGTTATCGCCGCCGGTATTGTGATCCAGCGGTGAATTCGCCTGATAGTTGTACCAGTTAAGGGGATCGTTCAGCGAATATTCGCAGCTTTGAAGCTGCACAAGATAGTTCGGCTCAACCGCCGCTATGCTTTGATTCGCCCTGAGCTTTCGGATCAGGGCTTCGGTATCATACTTCTCTGAGGAGACAAGCGCTACCGAGAAATCGCCGGATGAAGCGTCCGGTGAAGCGCCGGTGGACGCGATCGCCTCGTCCGCGGCTTTATCCCCGGCGAAAACAAGCGTATCCTCCAGCACATAATCATTGCCGAGACTCTCGGAGAGAATGTCCGCCGCTTCCCTTCCCGCGGCATATGCCTCGCCCCGTGAAGAGGAAGCGTCCATCATTTCGCCGAAATCCGCTCCCACGGCAGCCAACTCACGCTTGGGAGACAGGCGATCGGTGTCGGTCACACTGTCCCGGAATTGCACGATCACCTGACCGGGCGCATAAGCGCCCTTCTCAAGCGCCGGCTGCGTATCGGTATCGTCAGCTACCTCGGCAGCCGGAACCGATACAGCGGACAACGCAAGAAGCGCCGCGCAAAGGAAAACACATAAAAACCTTTTCATTTCAAACCTCCTGATCATCTGATATTGATACATCGGTGATGAATCGCTTTTTTATGTAAATTAAGTATACAATAAAAATACCGGAATGACAATGAAAAATTGCCGCACCCAAAGAAAAATATCCGCGGCAAAGCCGACCGACTGTCTTGTTCCGAATCCTCTCAAAGGCACTAAAATGTGAAAAGCAAAATTTTGACAAGTCGGACAAGAAATGTATATGGCATTTCTCAAACGATTTACATAAAATATAAGCCTTTCTACACAAAAAAACCAAAGCGTGTAGCAACATCACGAAAAAACGAACTGTACAGAGGTCGAATTATAAAAAATTCACAGAAATGTAAAAAAGCATATTGATTTTTTTCTTTATTATGTTACAATAAGATTGTCAGATATTATCTGATGAAAATTTTTTAGAAAAGGAGAAATTTGTATGCAAAAGAAAATCATTGCGCTCGTGTTAGCAGTAATGCTGGTAATGTCGCTGATGGTTCCTGCTTATGCGGCTGAGAAGCCCGTAGCTGAGACCGCCGCAGACACTATCACCGTTTACTTCACGGACAATGCAGGCTTCGGTACTCCCAATGTCTATTATTGGGATAACGGTCCCGAGTGGCCCGGTACCGCTATGACCTTCTCTGAGACCAACGACTATGGTGAGAACGTCTATAAGGCTGATGTCCCCGCGAACGCAACAGGCATCATCTTCAACGGCAACAACAAGCAGACTGTTGACATCACCACCGGTATCGCGAACAACGTTCAGTGGTACACCGCTAACGGCCAGGATGAGCAGGGCCACTACAATGTTGGTTCCACCACTCATCAGGGTGGCGACACTCCCGTACAGCCTGCAACTCAGGCGCAGGGCAGCACTACTGCTCCCGTATCCGGCGATTCCATCACCGTTTACTTCACCGACAATGCCGGCTTCGGCACTCCCAACGTTTACTATTGGGACGGCGGCGCTGATTGGCCCGGTACTGCTATGACCTTCTCTGAGAAGAACGACTTCGGCGAGAACGTCTACAAGGCTACTATCCCCGCAAATGTTACCGGC
>CADBUN010000068.1 GCA_902797825.1 uncultured Ruminococcus sp.
GTGTGACCACTCTCGTACTCGTGTGGCGGCTCCTCCTTCCCCCACCGCGCAGGGGCGCGTCGGGGTCCCCGGATATGACATACGACAGTATGCCTGCGTCACTCGCCTCGCTCTGCGAAATCTATCACTAATATCTGATTAAACCTTTTTATCAAGGATTAGTATGAATTGTCGTTGACTTTTCCGATAACCTCCTCGCTTACTGCGGGGAGGTTTTTTATCCTAATTCATTAACAGTAGTTGTGGAGCGGATAGAATCACAAAAATTTTTCACTATATATTGACATTGTGTCAGAATAGATGTATAATATAGATGCTGACATTGTGTCAGAATACTTTGTATGACGTGATAGAATACAAAGGCATCAGAGAAAAATATATGCTGACAACGTGTAGGCTTTGTCGGAGCGTTAACAGCAACTAACGATAAAGGAGAAATGCAACGATGAAAAACTTACCTAAGATCGCGCTAGGCGCATGGGCATGGGGCAACGACGGAACCTTTGGCAGCAGTCTTTCTGCCGATACGCTCAGACCGATTTTCGACACGGCGATGAAAAACGGCTTGAATCTGTGGGATACCGCCTACGCGTACGGTATGGGCACCAGCGAAAAGGTGCTTGCCGATTTTGTGGCTGACTGTGAAGAAGGCTCTTATCTGGTATCCGACAAATTTACACCCCAGTGCGCGAATCCGGCGAGTCCGACTGCCTTCAAGGATATGATCGAGATGCAGCTCGAGCTGATGAAGCTCAGTCACTTTGATATTTATTGGATCCATAATGTATGGGACGCGCCGAAGTGGACACAGGAGATGGCAAAGTATTTTGAAGGCAAGGACAATGTGCCGATCCTCGGCGTTTCCAACCATAACCTTGCGGAGATCAAGGAAGCGAATGAAATCCTGAAAGCCCACGGCTTGAAGCTCGGCGCGGTGCAGAATCACTACAGCCTGATCAACCGTTCGTCCGAGGCTTCGGGCATCCTCGACTACTGCAAGGAGAATGAGATTATCTTCTTCTCCTATATGGTGCTCGAGCAAGGCGCTCTCTCGGGCAAGTATGATACCAAGCACCCGATGCCCGCGGGCTCGGCAAGGGCGGAGACCTATCATCCCGTTCTCGATAAGATCGAGATTCTTAACGGAGAGCTCAAAAAGCTCGCTGATAAGTATCATGTAGAGATTGCGCAGATTCCCGTAGCGTGGGCGATCGCAAAGGGTACGCTCCCGATCATCGGCGTGACGAAGGAAAAGCACGTAGAGGACGCTGTTAAGGCGGCGAATATCTCCCTGACCGCGGAAGAGGTCGCCGAGCTTGAAAAGGTCGCCGACAGCCTGAATATCAACGCGATCCGTTTCTGGGAAAAGGAAATGAAATAACGATCGAAGAAAGCTCCGTGCCGGTACACGGAGCTTGCGGTCTATCTTGTGGGAAAGGTGTGAATCGAATGAAAGCGAGTACTATTGTCAAACGCGTTGTTGATGTGGCGCTGACGGTCACGCTGCTGCTCCTGATGGCGTTTCAGGTGACCGAGCAGCTCGCGCATGAGTGGCTGGGTATCACGATGTTTGCGCTGACGATCGTGCATCAGATATTGAACAGGAAATATTATGCCGCGATTTTCAAGGGAAAATACAGCCTGCTGAGAGTCTTTCAGCTGATCGTCAACGTCCTCTTATTACTGTCCTTTATATGTACGGCGCTTTCGGGCATGATGATGAGTCGGTTTGCGACGCCCTTTATGAACGGTATTCTGCCGTCATCCGTTGTCCGGCAGGGACATCTCGCGATGTCGCACTGGTCGTTCGTACTGATGGGGCTGCACCTCGGACTGCACTTCGGCATCATGGTTTCAAAGCTGAAGAACAGAACGGCGAGGATCATCCTCGGCGTCGTGATGACGGCGATCTCCGTCTATGGCTTCTACCTGTTCTATAAGTCGGATATGCTCAATTATATGCTGTTCAAAAATCCCTTTGCCTTCCTCGATTATGAAAAGGCATGGTGGCTGGTGATCCTCGAGAACCTCGCGATGCTGCTTGCCTGGGGCTTTGCGGCATATCTGCTCTCGCTGTTTCTGAGAAGTATCACCCAAAAGGAAAAGAGAAGCGCGGCGCTGTTGTATGCGTTGTTATTGATTGCCGTGATCGTGAGCGGTATCGTTCTGAACACGGCGCTCAACCCTCAGCAGACCTCTGCGACGCCTTCATGGAACGCACCGCAGCATGATCCGACTCAAAGCATTTCGCCGACGCAGGTTGTCACCACGGAAAACAAAGAGCTTTCCGATAACTATATTCTGATCAAGGGCGACAGCTTTTTGATGGGCAGTCCCGCAAGCGAAAACTGGCGCGGCATGACTGCCTCCTGAGTTTTCTGTTATTTAAAAATAATCTTATATCGTTTCTCTCTTTAGACGGAAGGCGACGGAGCGCTTGAGGTATTTGAGATACTCCGCGTCGTGACACATACTCTTTTCGGGGTTATCGGAGAGCTTCGCGACCGGCTTGTCGTTGACATACTGCAGCTTGATGACGATATTCAGCGCGTCTACACAGGTGTCGTTGGAACAGAAGGTGCCGATGCCGAAGGAGACCTTCGCTCTGTCCTTGAAGTAGTCATAGAGCTTCTGAGCCCGGTCAAAGTCCAGACTGTCTGAGAAGAGCAGCTGCTTGGTACGCGGATCGACGCCGTAGCTCTCATAGTGCCTGATGATTTTTTCGCCCCATTCGTAGGGATCGCCCGAGTCATGGCGGACGCCGTTGTAGTTGTTGACGTTGGAACGGTTAAAGTCCATCAGGAACAGGTCGGTGGTGATGGTATCGGTCAGGGCGGTACCGTTATCGCCGTCGTATTCATCATACCAGTCGCGCATGGCGTAGTGGTTAGTATAGGCGAGAGGGTAGCGGTCGATGCCCTGGTACATCTGAACGAACTCGTGCGCGTAGGTGCCGATGGGGGTGAGGTTGTATTTCATCGCCAAATATACGTTCGAGGTGCCGATGCACTTGTCGGTTTCGGTGGACAGGCGGCGCACGACGACGTCCTCCCACTCGCGCGAGAGCCTGCGGCGGCAGCCGAATTCGGCAAATTTGAAGGTATAGGTGCCGTCATTCAGCGCTTCGATCTTCGCGTTGAGCTTTTCCTCCGCCGATTTGAGCAGCTTGTCATAATCATACGACATACGGAAGTAAACCTCGTTGACGATCTCCAGCAGGTGAATCTCAAACTGCATCGCCGAGAACAGCGGACCGTCTACGATGATCGACAGCTCTCCGTCCTTGTTCAGCGAAGTGGTGACATATTCGCGGATCGGACGCCACAGTCGGAGAAACTCGACATAGTCGTTCTTGATGAAGCGGATGGAGCGCAGATAGTCCAGCTCGTCCTTGCGGAATCTGAGCGTGCACAGATAGTCGATCTGAGAGTTGATTTCCTCCAGCATCTCGGGCGTAAAGCGGACGTCCTGGTTCCGGCATTTAAAATAATACTTGCCGCACAGGTCGGTATGCTTGTGAAAGATAACCTGATCCATGTTGAATTTATACAGGTCGGTATCTAACAGCGATATGACGATAGGATCTAGTTTCATAATAGGATTCCTTTCAAATGATCGTGATGTAATGACAGCGTATCAAACATATCATAATACTTTCTGATGTTTTCGTCAAGTTTCCGTCACAGCGGTCAGTTGTTCTGATCGACAAGGTGAACGTCGAGTTGGTTGAAGGGGATGGCGACGCCGTTTTCATCCAGCGTTTCCTTGACGCTTTGTGTCACGCTGTAATAAACCGTCCAGTAATCCTCGAAGTTACAGAAGCATCTGACCGAGAATTCCAGCGCGCTGTCGCCGAATTTTTCGAGATTGACGGAATCGGCGTGGGTTTCGTCATGTACCGTCAGCTCGGTGTTTTTCAGCACGCCGTACAACAGCGCCTTTACCTCCTTGACGTTTGCTTCATAGGGGATCGGAACGTTCACCTGTACGCGGATGACGGGCTTTGCGGTATAGTTGTTGACCTGAGAGGACGAGATCACCGAATTCGGAACGATCACGTTCGTGCGGTCATAGGTCATCAGGTCGGTGTGCATCAGTCCGATCTTCTGCACATATCCTTTATAGCTGCCGAATTCGATGAAGTCCCCGGTGACAAAGGGCTTGGAGAACAGGATCACAATACCGCTGGCGACGTCGTTGAGACGATCCTTAAGCGCTAAAGCGATCGCTGCCGCAGCCGCCGAAAAGAAGGCGACAAGACCGGCGATCGAAACCTGCAGCGCCGAGAGCGCGGCAAACAGCGTAAAGACATAGATCAGGATGCGTACCGTGCGGCAGATAAACGTGCTCAGCGAGGGATCGACGCCCTTTTTCTGTAGAGCCTTCCGCGTGAGAAAGACCACAAGCAGGGCGATCAGAAAGCCCGCGACGGCGATGATGACCGCGCTGATCAGATTCGGCAGAATAAGTATGGTGTTATCTCTGAGATGATCCCAGATGTTTTGGATTTTCTCCATAATATCGACTCCTTTTTCAGCTATCAATTTAACGGATATGTTTTTTGAGTGGTATTCGTCATTATTCTAGCGAAAATGATTGACAAAAGCAAGGGGAAAGATGTAAACTTTTCTTGATAAACGATGTTGCTTCGGAGGTAATGATGAAAGCATTGATCACAGGTGCGTCCTCAGGGATCGGACGCGATATGGCACGGTATCTGGCAAAGAAAGGCTGGGAGCTGATTTTGGTCGCTCGCCGCGCCGACAGACTGAATGAATTAAAGGACGAGCTTGACGGCGCGCAGGTGCATTGTATTTCGCTCGACGTCGGACGGGCGGAGGATTGCCGCCGGCTGTATGAAAGCGTCAGGGACGAACAGATTGATATGCTGGTCAATAACGCCGGCTTCGGACTTGCCGGAGAATTCTCCGAGACCGATCTCGATACCGAGCTGAACATGATTGACGTCAATATCCGCGCGGTGCATATTCTGACCAAGCTTTTCCTGCGCGATTTCATCGAGCGCGACAGGGGGATCATTCTGAATGTCGCCTCCTCGGCGGGCTTCATGCCGGGACCGCTGCTCTCGACCTATTACGCGACAAAGAATTATGTCCTGCGGCTGACGGAAGCGATCTACGAAGAGCTCAGACGCAGGGGAAGCCACGTGAAGATTTCCGCCCTCTGTCCCGGACCGGTAAACACCGAGTTCAACCGGGTGGCAAAGGTGAAGTTCGCCGTGGACGGGATCTCGTCCGAGGAATGCGCCAAGACAGCGATCGACGGCGCGATCATGGGCAAGCTCATCATCATCCCCGGCACGATGATGAAAGCGGGACTTTTCTTCCGCCGCTTTGTCCCCGAAAAAACGCTGTTGAAGCTCGCCTACGGTTTCCAACGCAGGAAGAATGAAAGATAAGCGTTGATGAGGCTGAAAAAAACACGGTCAATGTAAAATTGTTTGATTTTCATAAATCTGTTTCAAGGAGGAGAAAGACATGAAAAACATGATAAAAGTACTGTCAATCCTGTTGTGTCTGTGTATGATGGTTACGATGTGCGTTGTACCTGTCGGGGCACAAATAACTGATAGCTCAAATGCTGTTGTACAATCTCCTGTCGCCTTACAGTCTGTAGCTTTGGAACCTACCATGTCTCCGACAGAGGCTCCGACTGAGCCTGCCACTGAGGCGTATGTTTGTCCTCACTGGTATTCGTATTGGATGGATAGGGATCAGTATTATGAAGGGGGATATTCATACGGTTCTGTTGAGTATTGTCCGGATTGCGGCGAAACGATTAATCGAAATATCAGCTGCTATCGAGATGATTTCGGCGAGGTTTTCTATTCACCGTATGATTCCTACACAGTCAGAGAAGAAACGCCTTATACGGAAGAAGCGATCGCAGCCTGCGGCGGCTTGGTTTCTGAAGCACAAAGCATTTATTTTCAAGCGCCTGAGGATTGGGCGAATCAGTATAATACCTTCTCAGGTCCCGATGACAGCCAGCCGTATATGCATATCTGCGTCTACTGGTGGACAGGGCTTGCCGGCAGCGCTGATGATGGATGGTCAAATGGAAAGGGTTGTACGTGGGTAGGCTATCAGGCGCATTTGATTGACAAACAGAATCGTATCTACCGTGCACGCATTCCGGCGGACGGCAAAACAACGACGATCATATGGAACAACGGCGTCAACGGCGGTATGGATCCCAACGCTCCCGTGTTTAAATACGCTCGTCAGCTCGCTGACGCCAACATCGAAGGCGCAGATCCCGGCGATTATGATACGCTCCCCGAGGGTACGCCGAATCCCCGTAATATGGACGGTTGTATTCAAATCGTTAATCAAGATGAAACTCAAACGAGTTGGCTTTCCGGTATGAATCTTTACGGCGCCGACTGGTATGTCTACTACGGTGACGGCTGTTACGGAAACTATCCAACCGACTCCGAGCTTTTTCTCGGACAGCATGAATCATGCTTGAATCCCGATCCCAAGCATGATTGTACCCATGAACACACGGATACATATATGACTGATCTCCGTTATGAATACGGAGGGTATTTGCGCGATGTAGTGACCTATTGCGTGGATTGCGGGATGGAGATGAATCGTTATTCTAATTGGTATTGGTCATTACCGGAAAACTGCAAATATCACGGTGGAAATTTAAATCATTTTGATACCAATTATCAGTATTTTAACTGGGGCTTTTCCTATGACACGGTGGAATGCTGCGCTAACTGCGGCGATGAAATCAGCCGAAAAGGTCATGCGGTACTGAAAAATGATGAAGGCGGCGTTGCGCCTCCGTCAGGCGATGACGGTTTCATCTATTTCGACGCGGCTTCCGCCGGATGGTCGGGCGCTAGAGCGATTTCGTTCTATATCTACGAGATCGGCGGCGATAATATAACCGAATGGGGCGCGAAGAATAAAGCGTATACCAGCAATGACGGCGATATCTGGAGGTTTAACGCCGGGGCGGCAGGTGTTCGGGAAGGTCACGAGTACGGTATTATCTTTGAGAATCTGGATACCACCGCTCAGACTGCCGACCTGTTGTTCGACAGCTCTTGCTACGGTGATATCGCATATGTTCCTAATCCCGATGATAAGATCGAGAATCCGTTTGACTCCAACAAGAAGAGCATGATTGCCAGATGGACACGCTCCGGCTTGGGCCCGATCAAGCACATTACCTCGCTCGGTAATGTGGTGGGTGAGTCGATCCCATCAAACACCTCTGCTTATCAGATGTTCGTTAACTTCCTCGCTTCCAAGGGCTCTCAGAGCCTGACGAACGCGTTGAACTATAGCGGCAAGGACGCGCAGACCGCCATCGACGATACCGCCCGGGCGCTCGGCTTGACGCAGGCTGACGTAGCTAACGCGATCAAGGAGGCGGCTGAGACCGGTGTTGACGGTTGGAGTGGACGGGAAAAGACCGATTGGTCTCATCATTGGGACGCTTCTAAGTCCTCTCTGCCCGGCGGTGGCGGCGGCGTCACCGGCTTGAGCAGTTATGTTTCTTTCTATCATTATCTGGTGGACGAGCTACCCCGGCTGAGGATGACCTCTATCAAATCCGACCAGTATCTGGTGGATGATGAAGCGCGTGACAGAGGGCTGAAAAAAGACGACGTCATCTATATCATGAAGAAATACGACGTAACCGGTATCGAGTGGTCAGAGACAAAATGTAAGCTTGACAGCGGTTATTCCTACCAAGAGGGCGGTTACTACCTGTACAGCACCGACGCGAATTCTTCTTACGGCTCTCAGCATATACCCGGATACTATCTCTTTACGCCCGACAGCCTGACCGGTTATCTTACGCTCGATCTTTACAGCGTAGACGCAGAAAGGCTCGATCCCTCAAATGCGGTGCATCATGTCGCGGTAGCTCGATATTCAAACGGCAGAATGACCAAGGTGAGCGGTAATCTAAGCTCCGCTTCTCCACGCCTGTACTTCTTTAACCCGGAGAACGGCGTGTTCGGCTACAATACGAATGACGAGATTCCCGGTTACGGAAACGTCAGTTACGGTTCTTCTTCCTCCGGTTCCTCTTCAGGCTCAAATTATCCATTCCCGAGCCCTCATGTTACGTCCGTAATACCTGTGGCAAATGGCTTGAAAATCTCATGGAGCGCCAACGGCGCCGCCAAATATCGTGTCTTTGTCAGGGATGGCGGCTGGAAAACGCTCGGTGATACTACCGGTACCTCCTTTACCTATACCAACGTTAAATCCGGTGATGCCTATAACTTCACGGTACGTTGTATCTCGGCAGACGGAAGGAGTTGGACGAGCGACTTTAACGCTGCCGGCTGGAACGGCAGATTCCTTGATGTTCCGAAGGTGACATCTGTTGAAAATATCAAGGAAGGCGTAAAGCTCAAATGGAATGCTGTTCCCGGCAACGCGAAGTACCGCGTATTTGTCAAATACCTTGATACCTGGAAAGCGCTCGGCGATACCTACGATACCGAGTATCTCCATTCCTCTAAGGGGGAAGGCTCGATCTTTGCACACTCCGGTCAGACTTATACTTATACAGTCAGATGTCTGTCTTATAACAGTAAAGCCTTTACAAGCGCATATAATGAAACCGGATGGACGAACAAATATACTCCTCCCGCGATCTACAGCGGTGACGCTGACGGCAACGGCGTGATTGATATCGCCGATGTGACTTATGTGTTCCGTGCGCTTGCCGAAGTGGAGACGCCGTATTCGGAGGACGATCTGATGTGCTGTGATGTCAACAAGAACGGTTATCTGGAAGTTATGGATTTAACCGCGATCCAGTACCACCTTGCCGGTATGAACACGCCTTTCCGGATCGGAGACAGAATTAATTAATCGAAACGTACAGCAACGCCCGCCGAACTTTCGGCGGGCGCTCTTTATGCGGTGGATTCATTTTTGTTATATATATATATATTCACATCTGGATATTCCGTCTTAATAAACCGTCATCAGCGGATTCAGGTTCGCGCGCTGAGATTCGGCTTCTTCGATGAAGCGGGTTGCCTTGAAGCAGCCGGCTACCACACAGTCCGCAGGATCGCGCGCGATGTGGACGGTGATCCCCGTTTCGTTTTCGAGCAGCTGCTTCATGCCGCTGAGCTGCGCCAGTCCGCCGGTGAGCATGATGCCGTCCATTTGGATGTCGCCGAGCAGCTCGGGCGGCGTATCCTCGAGCACATCGACGACCGCGTTGAGGATGGTGTTGGAGATATCCGAAATCGCTTCACTGATATCGACAGCGTTGATGACCATCGCGCGGGGGAGTCCGCGCAGCGAATCTCTGCCCTTTAGCCGGAATGACGCGTTTTCATCGGGATCACAGACGGAGGCGATCGCTTCTTTACAGGATCTTGCCATCGCCTTGCCGATGATCAGCCCGTGCTTGCGGCGAACATATTTGATGATTTCTTCGTCCATCGCGTTGCCGGCAGTTTTGATGGTCTTGCTGACGGACATTCCGCCCAGCGACATGACCGCGATATCTATCGTGCCGGCGCCCATGTCTACGATCATCGTGCCGTGCGGCGTCATGATATCCCTGCCGCTGCCGAAGGCTGCCGCCTTGGCGGTTTCGATCAGCAGGACGCGCCGAACGCCGAAGCTCGAGATGGCGCCGACGATCGCGCGCTTCTCAACCTCGGTGATCTCGCCCGGAATACAGGCGACGACGCGCGGCATGACAACGCGGCTGGTGCATACCTCTGCCATAAAGATGTTGACGAGTTCTTCTACCAGACCGGATTCGGCGATGACGCCGCCCTCGAGAGGAAATACGACGTTGATCTTCGCGGAGGTTTTGCCGAGCATGGCGTAGGCTTCCTCACCGACGGCGAGGATTTCGTTATTATCCTTGTTATACGCGATGACCGAGGGCTGGTCGATCGCGTTTTCACTGTCATTGATGCGTAATCTGGCGTTAGCGGTGCCTAAATCCAAAGCGATATCCATAGCATTCTCCTTATGATGGTTTCTGTTGCTATTATTATATATGAGGTTGTCGGACTTTTCAATAGAAAGTTGTGCGGTATTATATCACCGTTTCCTCGGGGTATTTGTGTTGAGCCGAGGCGACGGCGGCACAGCAGATCAGCGCCGGCTTACCGCGGTTCAATACCCTGCAGCAGTTGCCGAGCGTATTGCCGCTGGTGATAATGTCATCGACGATCAGGACGCGTTTTCCCTTGACCGCTTCTTTGTCGATCAGTTGAAAGGCGCCGTTCAAGTTCGTTTTGCGGTCGGCATATTTCAGCTTGTGCTGTTTCTTGGTTTTCTTGATCTTTTTTAATGGTTCAAGATACGGGACGCCGAGCATCTTGCTCAGCGAGACAGCCAGCAGCTTCGACTGGTTATAGGTACGCTTCCTCTGATCGCTTTTATACATCGGAACACAGGTGATGAGGTCGAAGCCTTCTTCATAGGTGTCGAGGATATCCCGGCTGAGGATCGCGTTGATCTGTTCGATAAACTGGATGCGTTGATAGTATTTGATGCGAAGGAGCATACGGCGTACCTTTCCGTCATAGACGAATGACGCGACGCTGCGATACCCCAGCGCGCCGTTGCGTATGGGGATGTGCTTGCGGCTCAGCTCCTCGAGACATACCGGACACGCGATCTCACAAGGCTCGATCAGCTCTTCACAAAAGGGACAGCGATCGGGATAGATCAGCGCGGTGAATTGTCGAATCAATCGCATCTTAATCCCTCATCAAAAAGGCTTTTAAGCCGGTATAGCGCAGGATGCGCCGGTTGTTCTCGACCATCATCCGCAGGGCGCCTTCGTCCCCGATCAGGATCAGCATTTTCTTGGCACGCGTAACCGCGGTATACAGCAGGTTTCGGTACATCAGCTGAGGCGCTGTGCGGAACATCGGCATGATGACGCAGTCAAATTCATTGCCCTGACTTTTATGGACGGTGCTGGCGTAAGCGAGTTCTAAGTCGGTGACGCTGTCGCCGTCATAGGTCGCGACGCGGTCGTCGAATTTTACTTTATAGGCTTTTGCGGCGTTATTGACCTCGATCATAATCCCGATATCGCCGTTGAAGATGCCTTCGCCGTGTTCTCCGTCATCCTTGCTCCAGGGGATATCATAGTTGTTGCGGCTTTGCATCACCTTATCGCCCTCATACAGGGTGTAGAAGCCTACCTTGACGCCGCGGGAGGGATAGGGGTTGACCAGCGACTGCAGGCGGTTGTTGAGCTCATAGGTGCCGAGGACACCCTTACGGGTGGGGGATAGCACCTGAATATTCTCAAGTAAGCTGTAGCCGTAGGCGTTCTTCAGCCTTCTGGCACACAGATCTCCGACCGTTTCGGCGATATGCTCCTGTCCGAAATCCTGCATAAAGAAAAAGTCATTATCTCTGACGCGGATATCAGGCATTTCGCCGCCGATGATTTTATGCGCGTTGGTGACGATCAGGCTTTGCATCGACTGGCGGAAGATTTCGTTTAGGGTGACGACGGGGATGACGCCGGATTCGATCAGGTCATGCAGAACGTTTCCGGCTCCGACAGACGGGAGCTGGTTGCTGTCACCGACCAGAATCAGACGGCAGGAAAGCGGCAGGGCGCGCATCAGGCTTTCGAGCAGCTGTACGTCTACCATGCTCACCTCGTCCACGATCAGCGCGTCGGTGTTCAGCAGATTGCGTTCATTGCGCTTGAAAACAGGCTTATCCTCGAGATCATAGCTGACCTCCAGCATCCGGTGGATGGTTTTGGCTTCAACGCCGGTGACGGCTGTCATGCGCTGTGCCGCTCTTCCGGTCGGCGCACACAGAGAAACCTTTTGTCCGCTTTCCCTGAGCAGGCGGATGATGGCGTTCAGGGTAGTTGTTTTGCCGGTTCCGGGGCCGCCTGTCAGGATCAGCAGCCCGGTATTCAGCGCGTCGGAGATCGCTTTTTTCTGCAGATCGGCATATTGTATGCCGCTTTCCTGTTCGATGGCGGCGATCTTCTCCTCGGCGCTGCCGAGAGACATCGCGGGATAACGCATCAGCATCTTCATGCGTGAGGCGATATAGGTTTCGCCGTCGTACATCGGCGGCAGGAAGATGAATTCCTTTTCCTCCATCGTGTCACAGATCAGCGAGCTGTCCGTGAGCATTTCCCGTAAAGCCGCTTCACAGGACTCGGGCTCAATTTCGAGCAGGCTTGCTGTCGCTTCGATCAGCTTGTGCTGCGGCAGACAGGTGTGACCGTTGAGGCGGTTATGCTTGAGCACATAGGCGAGGGCGGCGCGGACGCGGACGCGCGCGTCGTTCGGACAGTCATGCGCCAGCGCGATCATATCGGCGGTTTCGAACGAGATACCGATCCCTTCCTCACAGAGAACATACGGATTCTCCTCGATGGCGGCGACGGCGTTGTTGCCGAGCTTCTTCCAGATGCGCACGGCGGCATTCGGCGTGATGGAATAATTCGCAAGATAGATCATCAGCTCGCGGATGCCGACGACGCTTTTGAGCTGTTCGCTGATATCCTGCGCCTTTTTCAGAGAGATACCCTTGAGCTTTGCCACCCTTTCGGGATCGGTTTCGAGTACGGTCAGCGTATCGGCGCCGAATTCCAGCACCAGCCTGCGTGCGGTAGAGGGACCGACGCCCTTGACCGCGCCGCTCGAGAGGTATTTCAGGATGCCGTCGAGGTTCTCGGGCATTGTCCGTTCAAAGGCGGATACCGCGAACTGTTCACCGTAGGTGGGGTGATTCTTAAAGACGCCGAAGAGCTTGACGCATTCGCCGGCGTTCACCAGCGGCAGGATCCCCGTGGCGGTAATCAGCGTTTCGTCTGTACTGAGCTCCAGCACGGTATAGCCGTTCTGTTCGTTGCGATAGATGATACCGTCTACCTGACCGTTTATTTCAAAAAGCTGTTCGTTATTAGTCATAATAATCCTTCATGTGAAAATGATAATATCGGTAATTCTACTGTTGAATTTTTTGCCGAATTATCTTATAATACTCATATATGCGCATTTATGTCCTTTTCATATCTAACGGTATATATCGGCATATATCTTGTATACCGAGAACCAGTATATCATATATTTTGTAAAAATGCTACCTTTTTGGATCAGATGAGGTGAAATCATGGAATTTGTTGCAAACGAAGGTAAAAACGTTGAAATAACCGTCAACGGCGTGACCTATATGCGCCATGCCATCAAGACGCATTTCGTCAAGCAGGGCGAGGATTATATCGAGATATTCAAAAAATACGTTCAGCCCCTGTATGAGGAGGGCGATATCGTATCCTCCTCCGAGAAGATCATCGCGCTTTGTCAGAATCGCGTCGTTAAGCGTGAAGAGCTCAAGATCGGCTTTTGGGCAAAGTTCTTGTCTAAATTCGCCTCCCATCCCGATACCGGCGTCGGCGTCGGCGAGACCATCAAGATGCAGTACGCGATCACGAAGGTCGGCTTGCCGAGGGTGCTGTGGGCGTCCTTTGCCGGCGGCGTATGCAAGCTCTTTGGCAAAAAGGGCGTTTTCTATGAGATCGTCGGATCCGAGGTGGCAGGACTGGACGGCTTCTATGACCATGTATGGTCAGAGTACCGCGATATCGGCATCGAGAACCCCGAGAACCCTTCCGGCGTCTGTGACGAGATCAGGGAGAAGCTCGGTATGTCCTGTATGATCGTTGACGCCAACGATCTCGGTCAGGAGGTGCTCGGCTATTCGTCCGATATTTCCCTGAGCGAGGAAGAGCTCCACGGGCTGATTGCCGACAATCCCTGCGGTCAGGGGCAGGAAACGACGCCGATCATCCTGATTCGCAGGAAGAAATAAGCAGACACTGATTCATTCGGGGTGCAAATTGCTTCAGTAGATTTTTGTCGGTTTGGACAAATCATCAGCAGTTGGGACGCTCCGTTACCTATCGCCGGTCTTTTTCGCCGGCTGTTAAGTGAAGAGGGAATAATATGACAGATTCCTATGTAGAGATCAACCTGACTAAGCTGACGAAGAACGTCAGGGCGATCCTGGAAAAATATCCTGATTACAGGAGCTATATCGGCGTCGTCAAGGGCGACGCCTACGGTCACGGGATGCGCGCCGTCAAGGCGTTTCATAACGGCGGTATTCGCTACTTCGCGGTTTCTTCGCTGGAGGAAGCGCACGATCTGCGCTCCTATGACGCGCACGTTCCGGTGCTGTGTCTGGAGCCTGTAGCGATCGAGCGGCTGCAGGAAGCCGCCGACCTCGACCTGACGCTCGCCATACCGGATATCGAATACCTTCGCGCCATGCTCGAGTCCGACGTCAAACACAGCTTCAAGCTGCATCTGAAGGTTGACGCCGGCTTCGGCAGGCTCGGCATCAAGGATAAGGGCGAGATCAAGGAAGCCGTTCACCTGATCAACAACTCCGTGCATTTTCTCGAGGGTATCTATCAGCATTTTGCGACCGCCGGTATCTTTGATCCGCATTATGATAACCAGATTCGGCGCTTTAAGGAACTGACCTCCCTGATCAATCTCCGCGAGATCCCGATCGTGCATCTCGGCAGCGGCGTATCGCTGCTGGCGCATCCGAAGATTGATATCGCGACCGCTACGCGTATGGGGCTGATCATGTACGGCTATAACATCGGACCGTCCTCTTACGGCAGCAGCGTTAAGGACAGGCTCAGGGATCTGCGCGATAAACGTAATCAGCGCAAGTATCATCTGACGGAAACCTACAAGGACATCAAGCTCGACCTTTCTCCTGCAATGTCGTACAAATGCCGTATCCTGCAGATCAAGGACGTCAATGCCGGCGAGTATGTCGGTTATAACGCCGAATACAGGGCAGAGGAGCTGATCAGCATCGCGGTGCTTCCCGTAGGCTACAACAACGGAATCGGACACGCCAACTACGGCAGAGTCGTCGAGATTAACGGCAAGCGGTATCCGATCATCGGCGAGATCGGCATGAATATGTGCTGTGTCAAGATTGATAACCGCGTCAAGCTCACCGACACCGTCACCATCCTCGGCGGCGGCATCAGCCTCGGGCGCTTCTCGCGTTCCTCGGGGCTCGGTCTGGCCGAGGTGCTGCTCGGTATCGGCAAGAACAACGAAAGAGTTTATCTCAAGTAACCATGATCCAATAAGAAGGTGATTTTATGGCAATGTCAGTGACCAAGTGGCTGATGAATAAATTCAAGGACATCAACAAGGAGCGAATGAACCGTCATATCGAGATCATTCAGAAGCAGTCCGGCAAGTCCAAATTCTATATCAAATGCAGTTTGATGTGGAATTTCCTTACCCAGGGTACCGGCTATACCGATTATTTCCGCGGCCATTTTATCGACCGTACCCCTGAGGAAAAAAAGACCTATGCCACCGCGAAGCGCTTTTATAAGATGATCGCGTATCTCAACGATGAAGAGTATATCGTTGTTTTGGGCGATAAGCTGATCTTCGACGAGGTGTTCCGCGATTATCTCAAGCGCGATTTCATCAACCTGCGCAAGAGCACGCCCGATGATCTCAAACAATTCCTCAGCGATAAGACGACGGTGTTCGCCAAAGAGACGAAGGGCGAAGGCGGTCACGGTATCTCCAAGGTTGTCGTCAAGGAGATCAAGGACGTCGAAGCGTTCTATCAAACGTGCAAGGAAAACGGTCAGTACCTGATCGAGGACGCGATCATCCAGCATCCCGATCTGAACCAGATCAACCCGAACGTCGTCAACTCCTTCCGTATTATCACCCTCTTGAACGATAAGGGCGAGATCAAGGTGATCGCCAACGCGCTGCGCGTCAATCAGGATGACAGCGTCGTCATCGGCTGTACTAACGACCTGTATTTCAGCCTCGGCGCCGACGGTAAGATCGACAGCAACGTTGTCGATGATTACGGCGACGTTTATGAAACCCATCCGCTGACCGGCGTGAAGTTCAAGGACGTATACATTCACGGCGTTCAGGAGGCATTCGATATGTGCGTCGAAGCCCATAAGCGGATTCCGCAGGTGCGCTACATCGGTTGGGACGTCGCCTTCTCGGTGAACGGCCCCGTGATCGTGGAAGGAAACGAGTATCCCGGATACGGACTTGTCCAGCATTATGCGCTGAAGAATAAGCGTACCGGACACCTCAAAGAGGTTGCCGACCACCTCGGCGACGAGTACAATCAAATCAAGCTGTAATACTAATCCTAAATAAAAACCTTTATCATCTATTGCGATAAATTCCTCATAGCTTTGTTGAGCTCCTTGACATACGACAGTATGCCTGCGTCACTCGCCTCGCTCTGCGAAATTTATCACTAATATCTGATTAAA